>JAHECG010000053.1 GCA_024641855.1 Betaproteobacteria bacterium
CTGCCCATACGCAACCCACCCGAGGTAGAAGCGCCTGAGAGCACAATGAACATATTGCTGCCCATGGACTTAATCGACTCATTCACTGTCGTAGTAGCTCCTTGTCCTACCGCAAGCATCACCACTACCGCACCAACACCGATGATCATGCCCAACATTGTTAAGCCCGTGCGCAATCGGTTTTGACCCATAGCACGCCAGGCTTCTGCGATGATAGAAGTGAGGTTCATGTAGTCACTGCTCCATCATGCACCACATGCCCATCCACCACCCTTATCAAGCGTTGTGCGTATGCGGCGATATCGTTCTCATGCGTCACTAAAACGATGGTAATGCCTTGTTCGCGATGTAAGCGTTGAAATAATTCCATAATTTCACGGCTAGTTTGGGTATCCAGATTGCCGGTGGGTTCATCCGCAAGTATCAATCGCGGATGGGTAATCAGCGCACGGGCAATCGCAACGCGCTGTTGCTGCCCGCCAGACATTTGGTTGGGCAAGGAATGCGCATATCGCCCCAAGCCGGTTGCCTCAAGAACTTCGGTTGCACGTTGACGACGCTCTTTGGTGCCTATGCCTGAGTAAAGCAAAGGTAATGCGGCATTATCCACCGCGCTCACGCGCTTCAGCAGATTGAAGCCTTGAAATACAAAGCCAATGGTTTCATTTCTGACTTTTGCCAATTCATCCGATGATAGCGTGGTGACATCTCGGCCATTGAGTTCGTAATGACCATCGCTTGGGCTGTCCAAACAGCCCAAAATATTCATCAGCGTGGACTTTCCCGAGCCGGATGGGCCCATGATAGCGACGAATTCTCCGGGCTGAATTTCGAGATTCACATGCTCCAATGCCGGGGGCACTGGCTGTTCGGCAGCACTTGGATAACGCTTGCTGACGCGATCGAGGTGAATCAGCGCCATTAAAACATCCTGAGCTTGAAGGTACTTTCCTTCTTGTCTTTTTTGACGATGTTATCTTTCAACACCAGCGCGTCACCCGATTTAAGTTCGCCCTCTAACAGTTCACTATAGGTACCATCACTAATACCAAGCTTAACCTTAACCGGAACAGGCTGCTTATCTACGCCAAGTCGATAGACAGTCGGGCTATCCGCTTTCTTTTTGCCGCGCGTTTTTTTGCCTTTTTCATCGTCTGCACTGGTTGGCTTGTAACGCAAAGCGGCATTCGGTATCCGCAATACCTCCTTACGTTCTGCCACTAAAATCTTTACATGCGCCGTCATGCCTGGCATGAGCTTGCCATCTTCATTGTCTACCGCGACGACCACGTTATAGGTCACCACGTTTTGTTGGATCGTGGGATTAAGCCGAATCTGACGTACCTTGCCGACAAAATTGCGTTCGGCAAATGCATCTACGGTAAATTTCACCTTATCCCCAACGGCGATCGCACCCACATCCGCTTCGGAAACGCTGGAATCGATTTGCATATCACGCAAATCTTTGGCGATCTGAAATAGCGTTGGCGTCTGGAAGCTCGCCGCCACGGTTTGCCCTACATCCACATTACGCGCCACCACCACGCCCGAGATGGGGGAGCGGATTACGGAATAACGCAGATTCGTACTATCGCGCTCTACCTGCGCAGTTGCCAGCGCAACCTGAGCGCTGGCAGCTTCCAGTGCCTGCGAGGCTTCGTCCATCGCCGTTTGCGATATAAAATTTTTAGCCAGCAAGTCCCGCGCCCTGGTTTCTTTTGCTTTGGCAAGCGTGCGATTGGATTGCGCATTTAAAAAGTTCGCTTGGCTTTGCGCTAATGCCGCACGGAACAGGGCGGGGTCGAGTTCAGCCAACATCTGCCCCGGCCCTACCCTCTGGTTAAAATCGGCATGCAAGGCTTTTACCGTGCCGGAAACTTGCGTACCCACATTAACCAACACCACAGGGTTGAGCGTGCCATTGGCCGTAATGATTTGACGAATATCTCCCGTATCCACGACTTGTGTTTTATAGCGGTTTTTAACGTCTTCGCCGGCGCTACGTCCGAAAAAATACCAAGCGCCGACCACGCACGCCAGAAAGAAAACAACCATCCATTTTCGTTGCAAAATGGCCGCTTTAAGCTGCATATATATCTATCCGGTTTATTTCCAACTCAGCAACTGAAAAGGGGCCTACGGCCCCCTTTCAACTCTTACGCGTTTAGTGCTGCGCGCGCTTAAACTGCATTACCCTGATTTTTACCAACGCCAATTAAGGTCGGTTGATTTAATTTGACCTTCTTAATGACTTTTACGTTCCGTAAATATTCGGCCACCACATCCCAAATCGGCGTACCAGTCACATTTTCTTGCACCGAAGCCCAGCCCGCCACCAAGTATTTCTTGTTGGGATCGACCAGTTTGCCGCGCAACATCATATTGGATATCCGTTGGCCCGCCTTTTCATTCGGGCTACACGTATATTGCAGGCCACCCACGCGCACCATATCGCCACCTTGCTGGTAATACGGATCGGGATTGAATAAGTTATCGCCCACATCTTCCAACACATCCTTGATCTGTTTACCAGTCATCTCATTCAATGTGGTCGCGGGATAAGTAATGCAGGTCTGATCAAGCACTCGCTCCATGGTGATCGGATCTCCCGGCAGCAAACTCGTTCCCCAACGGAAGCCGGGGGAGAATGCCATGTCAGCGCCTTTTACTTCCATGAGCGCATCGACAATCACTTGGTCGAAGGTGCCGTTGAAGTTACCGCGCCGATACAACAACTCTTCAGTCACAGCGAGCTTTTCATTGAGCTTCGATTCGTAGGGTGCGCGCACTTTCTGGATATAACTTGCCATCGCGCGATCCGGTTCAATGAGGTTGGAGAATACCGGCAGCAAGCGATATTTGTAGCCTTGCACTTTGCCGTTTCGTACATCCAGATCCATCACGCCGAGGTACTTACCATTTGAACCGGCGTTCGTCACCAGTGTCGTCCCTTTGGAATTTTTGACCGGGACAGCCTGCAAAATCGCATCGTGGGTATGCCCACCAAAGATGACATCCACACCCGTCACCCGCGAAGCCATTTTGAGATCCACATCCATACCGTTGTGCGACAACACGACCACGACTTTCGCACCCTTCGAGCGCGCCTCGTCGACCATCTTTTGCATATTGTCGTCTTGGATACCGAAGGTCCAATCCGGCGTGAAATGACGCGGATTCGCCACGGGTGTATAGGGGAAAGCTTGGCCAATAATCGCAACCGGGACACCATTCATTGTCTTCATGGTGTATGGCTTGAATACCTGATCGCCGAAATCTGCGGTCTTGACGTTTTGCGCCACAAAATCAACAGACCCTTTAAAATCCTTTTCGACGATTTCTTTAACGCGCTCCGCGCCCAGCGTGAATTCCCAGTGCGGCGCCATAACATTGACACCCAGCATTTTCTGCGCGCCCACCATATCGGCGCCGTTGGTCCAATAAGCTGTGCCTGAACCTTGCCAAGTGTCGCCAGAATCCAACAACAAAGCACCGGGGCGCTGCGCCCGAATATTTTTAATTAGCGTTGCCAAATGCGCGAAACCGCCCACCTTGCCGTAGGTCTTGGCGGCGGCAGCAAAGTCCAGATAAGTGAATGCATGCGCATCGATGGAGCCCGGCTTCAAACCATAGGCCTTTAAAAAGTGCTCGCCTACCAAATGCGGTGCTTTGCCGTTGGCCGCACCAACACCGATATTGACACTGGGTTCACGGAAATAAACCGGCAGCAATTGCGCGTGGCAATCTGTAAAGTGCATGAAGCTCACGTTTCCGTACTTCGGCAGTTCGTAAAAATTTTTGGGCACACTCCCCGCTAATGCCTCACGGCTATTGAGAGCCATGCCGCCAGCTGCAGCGACTGCCAGTACTTCAAGAAATTCTCGACGCGTCATCGTCATAATTGAGCTCCTGCAAATAACTAAAGTGTGATTGCTAACGCCATGGTTGGCGCCTTTTTATTGATTGACTACAAAAAAATAAGGCTTGCCGGTAATTAACCTTCAAGCCTTATGGTCAAACTCTATTCAATTTACTTACGAAACACGGGGGTTTGCATAGGCAATCCATTGCTTATGTAAGAATGAAAGTACTCTAAGTCGTTGTACTCTTCGCTGCCCTGATTGAACGGTTTAGCGCGCACATTTTTAATGCACTGACTATAACGGGTTTGCAACGTGGTGACTTTCTCACCAGCCCGGAACTCAGGCCAGTGCGCCGCATGACCCAGCGCTGGGGACAGATATTCTGTGCGAATAATATTGCCCACTTGCTGCACGTGACAAGTTGCACAAGCAAAATTGAGCTGGCCGCGGCGCTGATAAAAGAACGCTTTGCCTTTTTCATAAGCTTCAGTCGCCTTCGGCCCATTGACTTTAATGCTCATTTTCATGCCATCCGACAAACTGCGCGAATAAGCCGTTAGCAAACCCATGGTTTTCATGTCTTTATATTCAAACTCATCCTCGCCATTAGCTTTACGGCAGGAGTTGATCGCCATTTCATACGTCACGACCTTACTCAGTTTTTCATCGAAGTAGGGGTAGTGGCCAGCTAAGTTCTTACCACCATCCGGGAAGCAGTCAGCATATTTCTTGCCGTTCTTAAAAGGGGTTTCCCACATTTTTCTTCCCTTATCGAACTGAGAATCATAAGGCGGAAACTCCATAATCGAAAAGTACTGCGAAAGTGCGTCTGGATTGAAATTCAGAGCGCCATGAACGTAGTCATCGAACTTGAGATTTGGAAACTTATGTTTGTAGTATTCAAGTAGCTGCTGTCGATCCTGCTCCGGCGTGGCATTCGCGGCCACGGCACCAAATAGCAAACTAGCGCCTAAAAATGCTGTTAGCAATTTTTTCATTGTATCCTCCTCGATTATGGCGAGGGCCAGCTGGCGATAGCCGGCCCAATTGAATTACGAAACAGTCGCATCCGCGCTGTTTTTGTCGCCTGTATTATCTATCCAGCTCACATTCACTTTATCGCCAGATTTGGCGCCTTTTACTTTGAAGCCCAAAAACGGGTTCTTGGAAACGGCTTGACTCCACTGCGCTTCTAAAACCGTCTTACCGTTCAACGTCGCGGCAACCGTTTGAATGAAGTGCGCAGGAATGACTTTACCTGTCTTCGCGTCTTTACGTTGCCCGGTTTCCATCGCGTGATTCATCAAGACTTTAATATTAGCCACGTCACCTTCAAGGGTGGCGCGAATTTTCATTGGCTCTGCCATGTTCGTATCCTTTGAATATAAATTCGTTAATTACCGAGGGGTCAAGCCGCTGTATTAGCCGCCGCATCCGCCGATGGTGACCTTGACTTCCTTAGTCGCCGTATAAAATTTGCCGCCAGCTTTCACTACGGCACGCACGTTGGAGGTTTGCCCCATCTTAATCCGCGTACTGACATAACCTTCAGCGCCATTGGTTAGATCAAAATTCGCAGTCAATGGTGATGCGTTTTTCTCAACCATCAGCATAATGGAATGCGTACCAGCCACCTTGCTAGTCACCTCAATTGGAACCACCGCACCGTTTTCAGCAATATCCGGAGCCTTGATCAGAATATCCTTGCTATCTGCAGCTCCAGCAGCGCCCACAGCCTTCATTGCATCGGGAACGCCCTTGGCGGCAAAAGCGTCTTTATTCCATTCCACTGCCAGCACTTCGGTCGGCTTGATTAAGCCCGCCGCTGCCGCAATCGCGACGCTACTAGCAGTACCTGCAGTTTTGAGAAAAGACCTACGTTTGCTGTTCATAACTGGTGACTCCTTCATATCAACTAAATTTTAAAGACCATAGACAAAATCAACGATCAGATCGATTTCTTTATCTGTGAGAATGTGATGTTTTCCAAAAGGAGGCATGGCTGATGCGGAATTGATTTTAGTCGCATCCCAAACCTGATCGCGCAATTTTGCTTTATCGGGGAAGCGCGCCTTCATTGCAACCAACGGTGGCCCAATCGTCGCGCTGGTTACCGCCGCAGGAACGCCCGGCATCAAGTGGCAAGCTAGGCAGTTGCCCTTTTTATTGTTAAACGCAAGATCCTGGCCGTTTGGCTCGGCTGGTTTTGCTTTTTCCTCTGCGAAACTGCTTGTTGTTAGCACGAGACCGATCAAACCGGCCGCCAACATTAACTGTGGACTCTTTCGCATTGCTCCTCCTTCTTAAATCTATCTGTTTTTGATTGATCGACACGTCGATCTTGCCGACCCGGCTTTGAATCAATCTTAGCCTACTCGACGATGCCATTTGAACAATGGATGACCTCAAGCATACCCAAACTAATCACAACTTTGCAAGTTTAAGGCACGCAAATTATCGGAAAATTCCATCTGGGATATCCAATTTAAAAGATAAGAATTCTCTAATAAATCTTTATGGACGGCGTGATTCTGCATCCAAGGCCTTCAGTTCTTTCAATCTCGCCTCTGCGCTCGAGAGTTGATAAAAATCGCCTTCGCGGGTTTTTAGCGCGATTTGTAGCTGCTGAATCGCCGCCACCCGGTTACCTCGGCGCGCATAAGCTTCGGCAAGCGCGCGATGCGAGAGAAATTCTTGTTTCTCCCCAGCATACCCACGCGCTTGATATTCATACAACTGTGCATCGCTCACATAACGCTTGAGTTCTTCATTAATAAAATGAATTGCCTCTGCGTATTGGCGCAATGCCAACAAGGTATCCACGTACCCATACACCAGCGCCCGCTGAAATGGGAACGCTTTTAAGCCCGCTTGGTAAATTGCCAACGCTGCCCTATCTTGGCCTTGCGCGCGTTTGATGGTGGCAGCGAGTCCTTCGATCATCGGATGCGACGGCGCGTTCTTTTTCAGTTGCACCAATTCGCGCTCGGCACGCGTAAATTGTTTTGCGCTCAATAAGGCAGACACTAGCCCATAGCGCTGCGCCACCTCACTATTAAATTTTTGCTCTTTCAATCCGGAATCAAACCATTGCACCGCTTCTTCCGGTCGTCCCGCAGTAGCGCGCAATTTTGCACGCACCAGCTGAAAATCCAATGAATCCGGAATCTGTTTGTAAGGCGTTGATTGCAATCTATTTTCAATATCGGCCAAGCGATCCGTCGTCAATGGATGCGAACGTAAATATACCGGTGCATTATTATCGTAAAGGCGGTTAAATTTCGCTAAGCGCTCAAAAAAGCTTGCCATGCCGTGCGGATCAAGACCCGATTCAGTCAAAATTTGAAACCCGACACGATCCGCCTCGCGCTCATTTTCGCGCGTGAAATCGAGGGTATTTTGGATCGCGCCCGCCTGCACAATGGCACCAGCTGCACCACCCACCTGAGAATTTGAACGCGCAGCCAAAATGGCCAAGGCTAGTCCCGCAATCGACAAGATACTATTGCGTGAATCTTGCGCCACCAAACGCGCGATATGACGCTGCGTGACGTGCGCAATCTCATGCGCCAACACCCCCGCCAACTCAGATTCGCTTTGTGCCGCCAGAATCAAACCGCTATGCACCCCGATGTAGCCGCCCGGCAACGCAAAAGCATTCAAGGTGTTATCGCGCACCACAAAAAACTCAAAATCTTGCCGATTGTTTGGGCTGGCTGCGGCAAGCCGGTAACCGAGATTGTTCAGATAGCTTGTGACTTCTGGATCATCAAGAAAGGCGGGGTCAGAACGAAGATCGCGAATAATCTCCTCACCGACCTTGCGCTCGACCTGGGGGGTAAATACGGCTTGCGAAGCCTCACCGAGATCCGGCAGGTTATTATCAGCCGCCCATACGGGGCCAACGCAAAGCCAAGCAATCAAGTAAAAATGAATAAGCTTCATGGATGCTATGATACTAGCTCGCTAACTAGGTTCAAAAATGTCAAAGCAAACACCCATTTTTACGCATTTCGACAACCAGGGCCAGGCACACATGGTGGATGTCGGCGCGAAAGCCGAAACCCATCGTATCGCGCGCGCATCCGGAACCATTCGCATGCAAGCCCCCACGCTCAAAGCCATTCAGGCCGGCAACCATAAAAAAGGCGATGTATTGGGCATTGCGCGCATTGCCGCGATCCAAGGCGCAAAACGCAGTGCCGATTTGATCCCCTTGAGCCACCCGATCCCCATCACAAAAATTGCGATCGCCTTTGAAACCAAAATCCGCCCGGCGCGGGTGATCTGCCACGCCACTGTGGAAACCATTGGCCGTACGGGCATAGAAATGGAAGCGCTCACAGCCGTTTCGGTTGGCTTGCTGACGATTTACGATATGTGCAAAGCCATCGACCGCGGCATGCAAATCACCGACATCGGCTTACTGGAAAAACGTGGCGGAAAATCGGGAACTTGGGTTGCTAAATAGTTTATGAAACAAATAAGTGCCTTTTTTTTGATATTTTTATTCAGCGTTTCAGCCTTCGCCGAACCTAGCCCAGGCTCGGTCAAGGTCGCGCCAGATGTCGAAGTGCCGATTAACGCTTATGGCACGAATCGGCAAAAATTAATTTTATGGCTCCCCTCGGAACATGGCATCGTCAGTGCCGAGCATGAGATCGCCAAACAACTCGCCAAACACGGCTATACAGTTTGGATTGCCGACTTATTCAGCGCGCGGTTTTTACCCAACCTACCTAGCAGTTTGAACGAAATTCCAGCGAGCGATGTAGCGCAACTCATCCGCGCCGCGACACAAAAGCACAATAAAGTATATCTACTGAGTAGTGGTCAGGGTGCCAGTCGCGCCCTCGAAGGCGCTCGTTTGTGGCAACAGGCCAAGCCACGTCGACCCATTGCTGGCGCAATTTTGCTGTTCCCAAATTTATACGCTGCCAGCCCAGATGCAGGCGAAGCGCCTACCTATTTACCCATTACCGACCAAAGCCATTTATCGATCGCAATTTTGCAAGGCAACTTATCGCCCTGGTATTGGCAACTCGACGAATTGAAAACTCGGCTCGAACTCGGCGGCAGTCCGGTTAGCAGCAAAATCCTCACAGGTCTGCGCGACCGTTTTTATTTTCGCGACGATGCACTACCGCGAGAGATTGCCGCCCGCAATCAACTTGCTGCTACCATTGACGACAGCATTCGCCATTTGCCACCCCTAAAATCAAGGAAAAATCCATGAAGAACCTTGCTTGGATCATCATGAGTCTGACGCTGACCCTGAACGGTGCCGTCGCCAACGAACTCAAACCCATCGAACCACGCGCACCGTTTTCCTCGCTAAAACTTCAGGATTTGAACGGCAAAACGCACAGTCTTGCCGATTACAAAGGCAAGGTGGTGCTGGTGAATTTTTGGGCGACTTGGTGTCCACCTTGCCGCGCTGAAATGCCGTCTTTACAGCGATTAAAAGAACACATGACCGGCAAACCCTTCGTCATCTTGGCAGTCGACATGGCGGAAACCGAAGCGGAAATTCGAGACTTCTTAAGGGAAATGAGAGCCAGTAAAATCGACTTCACGATTCTGATGGATAAAGATGGCAAGTCGATCAAAACGTGGAAAGTATCGGTATTCCCGACTTCATTCATCATCGATACCGAAGGCCAACTGCGCTACTCGCTGCTCGGTGCAACCGAGTGGGACGGCTATGAGCCGGTGCACGCCATCGAAGGCTTGCTACCCAAAAAGCCCTAAGATTTTTCTTCCGGCGGCTTTAAACCACGGAACGACCAATACAACAGCGCATCGTAACCAATCTTCAACGCACCGCCGACGATCAAGGGCGTCGCCAACGCCACCACCTGCATCAACGCACCTGCCGCGAATGGCCCAATCGCCCAGCCACCGAGTCTTACTAAACTCGTCACGCCAGAAGCAAACGTACGTTCTTCCGGTTGCACTACTGCCATCACATACGACTGCCGCGTTGGCACGTCCATTTCCACCAGCAGTTCACGCAGCATGAATAACATCGCCGCCATCCAAAATTGCGGCACCAGCGCCATCACAATCAAGGCTATGCTTGAAGGGATATGCGTGAACACCATCGTATTCACCAAGCCGATGCGCGCCGCCAACCAGGCCGCACCGAGATGCGATACGCCATTCGCGATGCGCGCGGCAAAAAATAAAACGGCAATCGTTCCCTCACTCACGCCGAAACGCACGAAGAAAAAATAAGACAGCAAAGCCGTGCCGAGAAAACCGCCGGCAAAACTATCAATGGCAAACAGGCCAGCCACACGCGCAATAATGCGCCGACTTTCAGGGCTCACTGGCGGAATCCAGCTTGGCGCTTTAGCAGCTGTTTCAACCGCCGCAGATAGACCGAGATATAACAAGCCGGTGCTGGCATACAAAGCCGCATAAACCAAAATGGCGATCTGATAACCGAGTAACCCGCCATCGCCAATCAGCGTCGGCAAACCCGCCGCCAACGCCCCCAAGGCATGCCCCGAATCCTGCAGCACGTTGTACCAGGCATAGGCTTTGGTGCGCCCGGTATCGGCCACAGTCTGCGGCAACACCGCTTGCTCGATCACCAAAGACGAGCCGCGATCACGCCCCGCACCGTTGACCATACCGAAAAACGCCGCGAGACATATTGCTAGCAAATGCGTCGTCCACAGCAAGGCCAAACCACCTGATACTGCCAATAAGGTGAGCACCAGCAAGGAACGGCGCCGCCCCAACCGGTCGCCAAGGAAAGTCACGATCAATGAAGACAACGCAGCACCGGAGAGACCAACACCAATGATCACGCCAATCTGTCCGGCATTGAAATGCAGATGCGCCAGATACAGCCCGAGCAACACGCCCATCAAGCCGGTAGCGAAAGCACGCAGAAACGCGCAGACCAGTAAAATTCTCCGGTCAGTCAGCATGACTTAAGCGCCCGCGAGCATTTTCAGCACGAAGGTCCACAATAAGCCGACCACAGCACATGCCGCGATCACCTTCATGATGTCCGCTTTGTATTTCCATAATGCGATGAAGGCCGCAATAGCGACTACTACTGGCAACCACTCAAAGGAGCCGGAGAATGGCGCTGCCTCTGTGCCCTTAGGCCAGAAGGTATGCCACGCAAAGAACACCGCCAAGTTGATGATCACACCCACCACGGCAGCGGTAATGCCGGTGAGTGGCGCAGTGAATTTAATCTCGTTGCGCGTCGCTTCTACCAGCGGGCCACCAGCCAAAATGAACAGGAAAGACGGCAAGAAGGTAAAGAAAGTTGCCGCCGCCGCACCCGCCACACCGGCAGCAATCGGATTGCTGAATACCCCCTTGGCCACGCCACCCAAATAACCCACCCAAGTCACCACCATGATGAGCGGGCCCGGCGTCGTCTCACCCAACGCCAACCCATCCATCATCTGCGGCCCGGTGAGCCAGTTGTAATGCTCGACGCCGCCCTGATACACATAGGGCAGCACGGCGTAAGCACCGCCGATGGTCAGAAACGCCGCCTTGGTAAAGAAGGTTCCCATTTGCGTCAGCGTTTGATCGCCGCTAATCGCGAACATCGCTGCCAGCCAAATCAGCACAAAGGCGATTAACTTCAGCACCAGCTTGCTCCAAGAAAACTTTGCATGCGCCGGCGTTGGCGTGTCGTCGTCGATGATGGCTGGCCCATATTCCTTATTGCTCGCGCCGTGCCCGCCGCCACTTTTGAATTTATCTGGCGCAATTTTTCCGCCGATTGCCCCGAGAATACCCGCCGCCAACACGATCCAGGGAAACGCGATATGGAAAAAGAAAATACCGATAAATGCCAGCGCCGCCATGCCCCACAAGATTTCATTTTTCAGCGCTTTGGAGCCGATACGCCAAGCGGCGAATAGCACCACCGCCACCACCGCTGGCTTGATGCCGTAGAAGATACCAGCAACCAGCGGCACATCGCCGAAGGCAAGATAAATCGCGGCCAGCAGCGACAGCAGAAAAAATGCCGGTAAGAAAAACAAAACGCCCGCCACCACCGCACCGCGCACGCCGTGCATCAGCCACGAAATATAGATCGCCAACTGAATCGCCTCCGGCCCCGGTAGCAGCATGCAGTAATTCAGCGCATGCAGGTAACGATGCTCGGAAATCCAGCGGCGTTTTTCCACCAACTCCTGATGCATCATCGAGATCTGGCCGGCGGGGCCGCCGAAGCTGATGAAGCCGAGCTTGAGCCAGTATTTAAAGGCCTCGCCCAGGGATACCGGGGCGGGGGCTGCTGTGTTGTTCATGTCTTGTTCCTCTTTAAATTAAAGACAAAAATTTCACCACAGAGATCACGAAGGACGCAGAGAAGACCCAAGAAAAACTCTGTGTTCTCTGTGTTCTCTGTGTTCTCTGTGTTCTCTGTGTTCTCTGTGATCTCTGTGATCTCTGTGATCTCTGTGATCTCTGTGATCTCTGTGGTTAATCGCTTTTCAAAAATCCTGCATACAAACCATCGAATATCGCCGTCACCGACGCTAGCAACGCATCATCATTTGGCGCACTGTCGCGCAAACCTTTCAACACCATCTCCAGCCCTGCCGCCTCTGCCACCGGCACGCCACCCACATCAATGAAATGCACGATGCCGCCGATGCGCGCCAGCGCCACATCCTCATCCAGACCGAAGCTCGCCAGCAACACCTCGAACGTCACGCGACTACCGACGTGGGTGAAGGCCGCACCGTCGAAGTCGAAGCCCAGCGCCTTCTTCGGGCAATCCTCGGGCTTGGCCAACCACTTGAATGTCGCCCGCGCATCGATGAAGCGCGCAATCAACCAGGCGCTCGCCATACGATCCACCCACAGGTGCTTGCGCGTGGCCCAGGTGCGGCCCTGATATTGCGCGCGCTCCAGTCGCTTGACCCGGCCTGATGCCGCTTGTGGTTCGCCCGGGTTCAGCTTGGCCGTGATCTGCTGCAACACCTCATTCCATAAGGTTTGAACCTGCTCCTGCGCCGCGCCGGGGAAATAATCGATTGCCAGCAGTGCCGCAAAATTCTTTTGCAATTGCGCGGCTTCGCGCCCCAAGTTCGCAGGCGGGCGCTTCAACTTGCCACGCAAGCCCTCGATTGCAGCTTTCAGCGCTGTGTAGTCCGCAGCACGGTCGAACAAGGCGCGGAACGCCTGCTCCTGCTGCGCATCCTTGCTGTCCAGGTGCAGCAGTTGCGCCTGGCCGCCGGCCGCGATGACTTCGGCCACCTGCGCGTCAAACAAGGCCTGTGCGGATGCCGGCAACAAATAAACACCATCGCGCAACACCCCGCAACCCGAAGCTTTCACAGCACGCCAAACGCGCATACGCTCGGTGGCGTTGCGCGTGGGCAAGCTCACAATCAAAACTGACCAGGCTGGCTTGGTACTTTTCATCTATTGCATACTCTACAATTAAGTAATAATCTCTACAGACATCATAACCCCCCTGGAGCAACCAGTGCAAATCCTGACCCGAATGCTTTTGATTACCTGGCTGATGCTGTTCGGCCAGATCGCGCTCGCCGCCGATTTGCAACTGAAACCGGTCCGCATCGCGCCGGATGTATACGCAGTCATCGGCGACCTCGGCACCCAGACCTACGCCAACGAGGGCCTGAACAACAATCTCGGCTTCGTGGTCGGCACCGACGGCGTGCTGGTGATCAACACCGGTCCATCGACACACGTCGCCCGCGCCCTGCACGATGCGATCAAGAAAATCACGCCTTTCCCGATCAAGTTCGTCGTCAACATCAACGCACAGAACCACAACTGGCTGGGCAACAGCTACTTTCAGCAGCTCAGCATCCCCATCATCGCGCATGCGGAGGCCAACCGCCTGATGCAGGAATTGGGCGCAGGGCAACTGCAATTTGCCCGCACGACTTACAAGGAAAAAGCCGAGGGAACCGCGCTCGCATTTCCTAGCGAGACGTTCACCGAGCGTCGCATCCTGCACCTGGGCAAGACTGAGGTGCAGCTGCTGCATTTCGGCTCCGCACATACTTCTGGCGATATCGCACTATGGCTGCCACAACAGAAAATCCTGTTCGGGGGCGACCTGGTTTTCACCGAGCGCTTGCTCGCAGTCATCCCGGTCGGCAACAGCGGCGGCTGGATCAAAGCCTTCGATCAGGCCATGGCGCTCAAGCCGAGCATCATCGTGCCCGGCCACGGCAAGGCAACGGACGTGAAGACCGCGACCCGGGATACGCGCGACTATCTGGCGCACTTGCGCAACAGCGCGCAGGCGGTGCTGGCAAAGAATGGTTCGTTACAAGATGCGGTGGAGAAAACCGATCAATCGAAATTCAAGTACCTGCTGAATTTTGAGCTGCTGGCCAAGCGCAATATGAACCAGGTATTTACGGAAATGGAGCAGGAGTCGTTTTAAACTCAGCGCAAAACGCTCGTCAGCAAGGGGCGAAAGC
The DNA here is from genome assembly GCA_024641855.1 of Betaproteobacteria bacterium. GTDB lineage: Bacteria > Pseudomonadota > Gammaproteobacteria > Burkholderiales > Thiobacteraceae > RBG-16-58-11. The sequence continues at coordinate 14,318 of JAHECG010000053.1, forward strand.
GCACCGTCAGCGGATGCGCCCCACCCAGCATCTCGAACAACACCAACAAGCCACGTCGCCCGATATCCTGATGGAAGGCGCGGTCGCGGCGGACGATTTCGAGTAGTTGATTCATGGCTTGCTCCGGATCGTCCTGCACCAGGCTGGCACTGGCGAGTTGGTAACGTGCTTCGAGATCGTCCGGCGCGTGCGCAATACGCTGTTGCAGCGCTGTCATACCTGGCGCGCTCTGCGCAGTGATGATGAAATCCAGATGCACCAGCAAGCGCTCGATTTCGGTATCGGTGCGCAGCGCTGGTGGCAGTGCGTGCAGCAAGTCCTGCGCCTGCCGATACGCACCATCCGCCATCAGCGATTTGGCGAGGTCGGCCGGGATACGCGGGTTCTCGGGGTTTTCCAGCGCGGCTTCCGCCAGCTGTCGGCGCGCCGCCTCGACGTCGCCGCTGCGCTGCGCTTGCAGGGCACGCACATGCGCCACCTCGGCATCGCGCGCAATGAAATTTTGCAAAGCGGTGTGAAAGGTGGCATCGGATTCAGCACCGTGAATGGTCTGCACCACCTGGCCGTTGCGAAAGATTTTTACCGTGGGGATGCTGTTCACCGCATGCTCCCGCGCTAGTTGATTGAGCCCATCGACATTCACCAACACCAGCAAAAATTTCCCGCCGTAGGTTTCGGCCAGTTGCAGCAGGCGCGGCATCAGCATCATGCAAGGGCCGGCCTTGGGCGACCAGAAATACACCAGCACCGGGCCCTTATCGGAATTACCCAACACCAATTGTGCAAAATTCTCGCGCGTGGCATCAAAAACAAAACGAGGTGCCGCCATTTAAACGCTCTTCAACACGACGCCGTTATTCAACCAAGTCGCCCATTGCGCATGATGCGACACGTCCACGCCGGCTGTTTTAGCCATCCTCTGCAAGTGGGTTTGCAGGTCCTGCAACAAGTCCGAATCCATCAGCATGGGATTGCCCGGCAGCTGCGTATGCAGCACCAAGTAAATCAGCTTGAGGTCATTCACGGCATATTGGTCGATGGTTTTCATGGTCGGCACAGTCGAAATTTCGAGAGCCGATAGCCTACCACCGAAGCGGGCCCTAGCGCGTAAAAACCCAGCACCCAACGCGCCTATATTCGGTACGGATAGCGGTGTAAAATCGCGCCATGACTGAAAAGAAAATCATCCCGATCCAACCCCAGAACGAGGTCGATAGCGGCGGCTGTTCCAGCGATGAGCCGTTTGCCTTGATGGTACTGGACGACAAAATGGAACCTGAATTCCTGCATGGCGACATTATCGTGTGCGAACCGGAAGGCGTCGCGCAAGACGGATCTTTCATCATCGCAAAAATCGGCACGGAATATTATTTCCGCCAACTCCGCATCAATGGCGATCATTGGCAAATGACCGCAGTCAATCCCGCGTATCCGCCGATTGATCTGCAAGGCAAAGAAGATATTGTCGCCGTGGTGGTCTTGAAAAAGAAACCCGGTCGACGCAAAGAGCAAAAGTCTTACGTATAAAGACACTCGCGCAGCGAGCCTAAGTCTCTCTCTCCCGTCAGCGGGAGAGAGCTAGGAGAGAGGGCGCTCCACTATTTCCACCGCGCACAAATCAGCATGCGGTTAGAACCCCAAATTCGTCACCCGTAATTAACAAAATCCGCCACCGACGCTACTGGCTTGCAGTCGTATCAGACGAGAGCAAAGCCTTTAGATGAAATTCATCATCGATGACTGGTATTACATGAAGCCGCCGTTTGGATCGTTTTGCCATCGAGCCGCTCATCGGTGCGGTCAATTGTTGTCGCCATTGCGAACGTCCGCAATACAGTAAACCTGCTAGTGGGGAAATTTTGTAGTCGGTAAATGATCGCCAATGTAGCCAATAGTAAACGTTCGAGTTGTCATATCTTCAATAAAGTGGATGCGATGACGATCCGAAATATATAGGTGCCTTTCAAACACTGCCTCCTCACCCGTAGGCATTCGAAACGTTCTTGCGCGGCGGTAGTTTTGATTTTGCATCGTTGAGGCACTTTCAGGGCTCCATTGAAATCGGTATTCAGGGGCGCAACTCATGCTTGCTCTCCACTTTTCAACTGTCTCGTTCATTTTCACCATCTTTGCCATGGCATTAAGTAAACAAGGAATACTAATTGTATCCACTTGAGAATCAACGTCTGGGGAGAAGGCGAGATAAGGAAACAAAATCGCCTTGTCACGCTTAAATTCAGTGACATTACGGATTGAATCAAAGCAGCGATTAATAAAAATATTTGCAAGCAAGTCGCAATGCGCCTCGCGGCTTACATGATCGACAACTGCCTTTCGGACTACATTTGTATTTTCGCAGATATAGGTGTCAAGCTGATGTGTGTCCCATATGGGATCAGTTGGCACACTTGCAACGACAAGGCTTGTTTGGAGTGCGACACCTAATGCATAGACATCAGGACCATTAGCTTGAGCTGCTCTAAATTCATAACTTATTAACATCTCTTCCTGATCTCCACTGAGGCCTAACCCGTCCTCAATGGGGATCTTGGTGGTAAGTAATAATATAAAGTGTCTAAGATCGCGATCTATAGCGTTATCTTCGAGCCAATCAGAAACAGCCCAAGCTCCACCAGTATTGGTTGCAATTTCTGCATCCTGCAAACAATGCTGGGATCTCAGTACAGGTATGGCCAATTTATCTGTAACCATTCGACCAATTACACCAACAAACTGCTCAAAGCAACTTCGTGCAGCAATGTGATCCTGAACTGAAGTGACTGACAATGATATCTCGTTAAAAACGATCTCGTGGCCAGTCATCTTTATCCCTTTGAACGTTGAACAAGTGCAGCGAGCACATGCTCATGCTCATCAAAAAAGCCATCAGGCCAGAAAGACAATCGCCCATCTACATTGATTACGGGCGTATCGATATGCGATGTCACACCATCTCGTCGAAAATAGTGAAAACATAAATCTGCGGGAAAAATATCTTGATTTTTCACAGCTACACGGAGGCCATTCATAATGTGGTCACTATGTGTTTCGATCACAATCTGAGCGCTGTGGCTTGCTAAAGCAATCAGTTTTGCAAGCTGTGTTTGGCCGCGCGGGTGTAAATGAGCTTCTGGATTTTCAAGCAACAGAACGGTTTCGGATTCAGATGAAAGGAGAGCCACCAAAATAGCTAGTGAGTATGTCAAGCCAAACCCCACATGAGTTGGACGATAATACCTAGATGCAACATCTCCTCGACGTTCGAAACCAAAACCTGCAACAGACACTCCAGCATCTCTGAGCGGTTTTACATTGAGCCTTACACCAGGGCTTAGTTCACCGAGCCATGCTTGAACCTGATGAAGTAGACCTACTCCTTTGGCATTTGGATGCCTAACTCTAATGTTAGTGACTGGATCCTCCCCGTGATCTATAAGGCGGCGAATCGCATATTCACCAAAGATACCTAGACCTTCTGTTTGCTCTGCGTCTTCGTAAGGGTAAGTTAAGCGTGGGCCCCATCGCTCTGCGCTTAAATATGAAAAACGTAATCCAGCCAAAGTCGCTAAGTCACCCCGTTCATAGGTATCTTCGGTGACAAGTCGATGCGTTAATCGGTCATAACGAAAACGCCAGTTATGAGTTTGAGCATCTGTCTGGCAAGCTATACATATTTCATCAGTCGTTGCAAACTCATGCAACAACTCTCTACCGCTCCCTTGTGATACGAAATCACCATTTGGAAACAATTCAACGTGATCGGTGTCGGGGTCGCGCTGGTAGCCAATCTGCTTTAACAAAAGTAACGCTTGAATAACTGAGCTCTTACCGGCGCTGTTCAACCCAGCCAATAGAGTAACTGGTCGGAATGGGATGTTGATGAGGTCGAAGCCCTTGAAGTTCTCAAGATATAGATTGGTCAGCATTTAGTGTCCCATTAATTAATTCGTCAATCTTACGAAAGCGGAGCTTAACTTTAGACGCGTCGCCAGTTCCTGCAGAAACTGCTGCTGAGAATTCATAATCATGCAACATAAGCTGAGAAAATTTCTCCATCAACATATCCTTGCTCTGTTCCAACAAATCAATATTTTCTGGGGTTAATCGCGCCAAATGAACTGACCACACCTCGAAGAGTGCTTTGTTAATTGGACTTAGGCGATAGTGCGAGCCATAGTATTTTCTAAACGCCCATTTCCCCATAACACGCTTTGCGGCCGCCATGGCTTTAGTAAAATTCTGCGAAATTGCTTCTATCTGAGTCGTGGACATTTTATTGATTCTATCCATTGTCTGAATCAGCAAGGAGTCGAGTTCATTTGAAGAATATTTAACTAGATCATAATCACTGAATGCAAAGAATCTCAGAATACATTCCCGGTCAGCCATCCGTTCATCATTGATACTGTTCCTGGTCGCCATTTTAAATGCACTCGATTCAGCCAGCTCTTTTAAGAGCTTTGTCGATGATCCTTGCTTGATCGCATGCCTAATTTCTTGGGCCGATAGTGGCAAGCCACCTGTATTGATTCGTTTAAATATGTTGAACATTACTGTCGAAGGTGTACCTGGCTGAATGATGTGAACCGTAATTTCGGTTTCCTCTATACGCCTTTGCATCTGACGACTGAGCCCATCAAATTTCTTGCCATCTAGACTTCGTAGAAATTCTAGATGGGTCAGGATCAAGCTCTTATCGTGGATAAACTCTTTCAGAGTAGTAATGCGCTGAAGTCCATCTACAACCGACCACCGTTCATCTTGGTTAGCGGCCACATAAAAAACTGGAAGGGGAATTCGCAACAACAATGATTCAATGAGGCGAGATTTTCTAGTTTCATCCCAAATCCCTGCTCGACGTTGAAAATCAGGCATCAGGTCAATCTCTGCACTTCCGCCTCGGATTCGCGCCATGATCAGATCGACAGTCATCGGCTTTGTTTTAACGTCAATTTTTTCTGGATCAAATGGTTCCTTGATTTCAGAAGTCTCGCCATCAGTTAGTTCCACCTCAATGCCGGAACCGCGCTGATCGGAAGTCAGTTCTTCATACAGTTCTGGTCGCTGCGGCGGTTCCACGGCAAGCTTGCTGGTCAATTTATTCCCCTCATAAGGAATTGGATTTAGTGTAAAAATAAAATTAGAAAGCTATTTCTCGTATTCTAGCGTATTAGTAAATTAATTTGGCAGCCCCACTCAAATGCGATTAGACATACTTCAGCGCCACACGGTTGTCTCGCAGGCATAGTTGAATAAAGTAGCTAGGCAATTAAATGAGCGGCCACGAAAAACATTAAGCTTTGAAACGCCAGCAGAGAAATTGAAGCCCGTGTTGCACGATCGGTTGAGTTGGTATGCATGTAGCAGCCGCCCAAAATGGTGTCCCTAACTTTCCGCAAAGGCCGAGAAGTGGGCCACTAGCAAAACGAACCAAACGGCGGCTTTATGTATTAACAAGTCAACAATAATGAATGCCATCTAAAGGCTTTCACTCTCGTCTGATACGCCTGGCGGCAAGCTTGTGGAATCGGTGGCCGTCTTTGGATAGTTGCGGATGGCGGGACGCAATGTAATGCGAATCAGCACCGCATAGATCACCGCATTCAGAATCAAAACCACACCGGCTAATATCATCTGTATGTGGGGTGTCAGTCCCGCCGGGTACAAGAGCGGCAAACAATAGCGCTGAATAAAATCACCCGTATAAGCATTCGTCCCCGCCATGGCACGAAACTGATTTTCCAGCGGCGTCAGTGGGCATACCCAGCCCATCATTTCCACCACCACGCCCCACACCACCGCGGGCAGGTGCAGCCAAGCCAAGCGCGGCCAGCGCAGCACCAGCAGACCGCCGCCGAGCACAAAAACAATAAACAGGAAATGTAAAACGAGGACGCTATCGGCGAGCAGTTGATACATGCGAATGCTCGCCGGCGTTTAATGCATTAGTGCACAGAATCCAGAAAATCTTTGACGGCTTTGACCATCTCTGCTTCGTGATTGTTGAAGAAGTGATCGGTCTTCGGCACTTTGACTTGCTTGGAGTCGGCTTTACCTTTGAGTGATGCTCCGCGCGCGGCAGCGCTCTTCAACACGCCTGGCAAATCATTCTCACCATACAAGTCCAACACCGGAATTTTTACATTGGTGTAGGCATCCGCACTACCGATGCCGAGCGCTGCCCAGGCCACCAATTGGGATTGATGCTGGCGCACAAACTCGCGACTCATGGCCGAGCCCATGCTATGCGAAACGATGGCGATTTTTTGATAGCCTTTGGCTTTGAGAAATTCCACCGCGACTGCGAGGCGTTCTACCGCTTCAGGAAAGGTCGCACGATATTGATCTGATCCAGCTTCATTCGCTAGCACCGGCATTTGCACTGACAAAGTCGTATAACCCAGATCTGCCAGTTGTGTGCGTAGTGTTCCCACCATGCCCCAATCGGGATGAATGCCTAAGCCATGGACAATAATTAAAGCTTTTTTGGCATCTTTAGTTTCCGTAAACAAATTAAGAAATTTATGCCCATTTTTTGTTTCCAGATAAACCGGGTCACCCACCACGATGCCGGGTGTAATTTCATCCGCCCACTTTTTCTCGCGCACATAATCAGGGGCTGCATAGGCAAACACGGAAATCAGCAACAATAAAACCGCGGTAAAGATACGCATGAAAGTCTCCATCAAAATAAACTCACGGCCATTCGAATACCCAATACATACAACAAAAACGCAAATATCTTTTTCAGTTTTTTGACGGGGAGCTTGTGTGCCAGCTTGGCTCCCAAGGGCGCAGTCATCATACTCGCAGCGACAATCGCCGCCAATGCCGGTAAATAAATGAACCCAAGACTATGCTCCGGCAAGGCCGTACGAACAGCCAGACCGTTCGCCACATAACCCACCGCCCCCGCGACTGCGATGGGCAGACCAATAGCCGAGGAAGTGCCGATGGCGCGATGCAATTGAATGTTGCACCAAGTCATGAACGGCACGGATAAAGTTCCTCCGCCGATACCCACTAAACTCGATACTGCGCCGATCACATTGCCCGCAGCAAACATGCCGAGCAAGCCCGGCAACGCACGCGAAGCCTTGGGTTTGATATCGAGCAGCATTTGGGTGCCCACATAAAACACAAACACCACGAAAAACACTTTCAGGAAAAATGCCGAAAGATACGCGGCCAACACCGTTCCCAATAACGTGCCGGTCACGATTCCGGGTGCCACTTCGCGCCACACTTTCCAATCGACCGCCGCATGCGCATGGTGGGCGCGCAAGCTGGAAAGCGAGGTAAAGATAATGCTCGCCAAAGAAGTGCCGAGCGCAAGATGCATCACGTACTGCTCAGGGAAATGATGCGCAGCAAAAATAAAGGCCAGCACCGGAACAATAATCAAGCCACCGCCGACGCCGAGCAGACCGGCAACAAAGCCGGCAAAAAGGCCCAATACGATGTAGGCAATCCATTCCAGCATGCTGAGCAGCCCTCGTTATTTAGACAACAGCTTGTGGATGAAGGCCCACTCTTTAGGATCGACCGGCGTAATCGATAGCCGATTTCCTTTTTGCAAGGTGCGCATATTTTCCAGCTCGGGATACTCGCGCATTTCTTTAATGGAAAGCAGACGCGTTTTTTTCACCAACTTCACATCGACATTAAACCAACGCGGCGTCTCGCGCGTGGCCTTGGGGTCGAAGTAATGATTTTTCGGATCGAACTGTGTTTCATCCGGATAAGCCAAGGCGCTCACCTCGGCCAGCCCAGCAATGCCCGCTTCATCACAGTTGGAATGATAAAACAGCACTTTGTCGCCGATCTTCATTTGATCGCGCATGAAATTGCGCGCTTGATAATTGCGCACGCCATACCAAGCCACCGACTGCTTCGGAAATGTTGCCAAGTCATCGATGCTGACATCGGAGGGTTC
>JAHECG010000054.1 GCA_024641855.1 Betaproteobacteria bacterium
CGATCAACCACGCCGCCATGTCCGTCATCAACGGTGACCGTGAATTGTTCAACTTTGGTTTGTCCCGCAGCAAGGTATTCTACGGCGCTCGCCGCTACGCTGTAGCTCCAGGTCAGTTGGCCGCCCGTGCCCGTGCCCGTGGTGTCGCTGTCTTTGACTACGCTCAGACTGCCCAGCGGTGTGCCAATGGCCGCGCTGGTGATGCTGTGCGCATCCGTCAGGTCAACGTCGCTAAAGGTGATGCTCCCACTGTCGGTCAGGTTGCCGATCGGTGTCACCAGTTCCGTGACCGCGCCAGTGACGTCGCTCAGCGCTACGATCGGCGCGTCGTTGGTGCCCGTGATGGTCACAGTAAAGTTGGTACTAGCAGTGACGCCATTAATATCTTTAACGGTATAGGTAAAGATATCGATAACGCTCTGACCTTCTGCAAGCGCTTGCACGTTGACAGCACCATTATTCAAAATATAACTGTAACTACCATTACTGTTAATGGTGGCTGACCCATAGGTGCCAACCACGGCGATACCAACATTGCCCACAACGCCATTCACGGCACTTACGCTCAGCGTGTCACCCGTATCGTTGCTGAGGACTCCTGGCGGTAAACTGCTTGCGGTCAATACGGCGTCTTCTTTTACCGCTACAGCATCGGCAACCGCTACTGTTACTGTGGCGGCCACTTCGCCTGGTGGCGTTATCGCTTCACTATCGGTGGTGATCAGGACATGCTCGCCTTCTGTTGTAAATACAGGCGCTGGTAACTGCAAATCAGTTTGGATCGACAAGGGCTCTACCCCCTCCACAATGCGCAGCAAACGCACGAAACTATTGCCAGCATCATTCCCCACACCGCCATTCAATCCTGCCGCTGTGTCTTCCAATTCGGCATTAAGATCGCCGCCTTGATTCAATATCTGAATAACACGATCGACATCTGTACCAGCCAGCGCAGCCTCCGAACTTTCCGGACGGGTTGCTTGATCGACTTCAGGGCCGAGGTGGTAAGTCTCATTCGGTAGCACATTCAAGGTATGTCCATCAGCAAAAGCCAGTTGTACTTCACCGCCTGGCGCGGTCACGATAGTGTCACCTAGCAACAGCTGATCGCCCGCATGCAAGGGACGCATTTCTCCCGCAGGGTTACGTGCAAAAGCTTGGCCTTTGGCAAAAACAACGTTGGCGATGGCTTGAGGCGTATTGGTTTTAGTATCCATGATCTATCCCTTTGTTTGTAGGGTGCGCGCTGTTACATCTAACGATTTTGACGCATGCAGTATATCGAGACGCCGATCTTGCGGTCTATTGGACTGACGGACAACTCAAGTGGAAATGTTGTTATGTTGATCTGACGGTGATTCGACACCATTGACGACTAATGAGAGCTGCAAGCGGTCTCGCACGTTCAATTTTTCAAAAATAGCCGATAAATGGGCTTTGACCGTTCGTTCTGTAATGTTCAGGGCGCGGGCGATTTCTTTGTTGGTAGCGCCTCGCGCCACGGCCTGTGCCACCTGTGCTTCGCGCGCGCTCAGTTCCGCCAAGGTTTGCGCTGTCACTGCTGGCGTCGCATGATCACTCATCCCGCCAAATAACCGTTTGACCAAGTCCTGCCCCACCCATAATCCACCTTGCGCGACCACTGCCGCAACTTGACGCAATAACTCCGGAATCGCCAATGCATTGCAATAACCGGATGCGCCTGCGGCAAACACCTCAAGACCTTCCGCTTCGCTAGGCAAGTTGCTGAGCACCACCACGGGGCTACCCGATGCCATATAGCGTACATTCCCAATCCGTTTTGCCAAATCCTCAGATTCTGGCGGCACATGCAGCCAAACAACCGATTTTTCACTCGGCATTTCAGGAAAGGTCGTACTGGAATCGAAATTGAGGCGAATATCCGCATCGATAAAGGCTTCGCGCCAACGTGGCAAAGCTTGCGCGCGATAGCTGATAAAAATTTGCTTCACGATATTAGCGCTCGGTTAACGCATGGGACTTTGCCCGCAGCACAGGTTTTAGCAAGTAAGATAAAACGCTCTTCTTGCCCGTCAAAACATCAACCTCCGCTACCATCCCCGGAATGATCGGCAAGTTTTTACCCAAGCTGGATTTCAATGTGCGGACGCGAACCAGGTAATACGAAGTTTTACCATCCTGATCGAGGATGGTGTCGGCGCCGATATGTTCAACCACCCCTTCCAAGCCGCCAAAGATCGCAAAATCATAAGCAGTGAAGCGCACAATAGCTTTCTGACCGGGTCGCAAGAACGCAATATCTTTAGGCAAAATTCGCGCTTCCAGCAATAGCGCATCATCCGATGGAACCACTTCGGCGATCTCTTTCCCCGGTTGCAACACGCCACCTACAGTATTCACCAGTAAGCGATTAATGGTTCCTTTGACTGGCGACTTAACCTCGGCGCGCGTCACGCGATCACTCAGCGCAGTGCTCCCTTCCGACAAACTATTTAACTTAGCCATGGTTTCGGCCAGCTCGTTGCGTGCCAAATTACGAAAAGTAATTTCTGCCTCCTGCACTTTACGCGAGGCTTCGGAGATTGCGGATTGCACTCTGGTGATCTGCGCCGCCGCCTGATCGCGCTCTCCGCGATACCGCGCAACTTCGCGCTCCAAGCGCAGTAACTCGACTTCCGACACAGCGCCTGAATTCAGCAAAGGCTTGTTCAAAGCAAGTTCTTTGGCCGTTGATTCATAACCTTGAGCGGCTTGCTCACGACGCGCGCGAATTTCTACCAGCTCTTGATTGCGCTGTGCCAGTTGTTGGCGCGCAATCCCTAATTGCGCGTCTAATTCATTGCGTTTTGCTTGATACAGGCTACGCTCCTGTTCGAGCAAATTCGGATCTTCCTTTGCCACATCTGGCGGCACCTCGAAAGGACTGCCTTCCGCCAACGCTTTCAGCCGTGCCGCTTTCACCAGCAAAGCTAAATACTGCACACGATTTTCGCGTACCGATGATACAAAACGTGTTGCATCGATGCGAAATAATAATTGACCGGCCTCTACGGCCTGACCTTCACGTACCAAAATCTCAGAAACGATGCCGCCATCGACCGCCTGTATGATCTGGACTTGACGTGATGGCGTAACTTTTCCGGTACCGCGTGTCACTTCATCCACACGCGCGATCGCTGCCCAAGCCAAAAATACGACTAACAATAAACCCAGCCAACGCAACAAGAAACGTGCGCGCAACGGCTCTTGCTTCAATCGCGCCCAATCCATATCTTGCGCCCAATCGACTTCAGCATCGGGTCGTAACGGCGGTATCCAACGCGCAAAAACACGATCCAACCACCGTTTACCGTAGCGACTCAAGCCCGGCGCGAGTACCGGGCGCTGATGAAACTCAGGCTTGCTTTGCTCGCTCATTTAGATTTCTCGATTCGCCCTTGGCGCAACGCTTCGATGACTTGCGCCTTGGCGCCATCCGCAACCACTTTCCCTTTATCCATCACAATAATACGTTCAACGATTTCGAACAAAGACGTGCGATGAGTAATCACCAGCATGGTTTTATGTGCCGCATAACTGCGCAGTTTCGTTTTAACATGCTCTTCGCTGGAGAAATCCATCGACCCCGTGGGCTCGTCCAACAACAGCATCGGTGGGTCGTTAACCACCGCGCGCGCTAGTGCCACGCACTGGCGTTGCCCCCCAGAGAGTGATTCACCGCGTTCGCCGATCAACATATCGAAACCACGGGGATGGGCATCGACAAATTCATCCATACCACTGAGTTCCGCTGCCGCTAGCAGCGCGGCATCGTCTACATATGGTGCAGCGATTGTAATGTTGTCACGCAAGCTACCATAGAACAAAGTCAGATCTTGCGGCACATAACCAATGCAACGACGCAACTCAGCAGGGTCGAGCTGGCGACTATCCACCCCATCAATCAAGATCGCTCCAGACGTCGGTCGATACAACCCTAAAATCAATTTCTGTACGGTCGATTTACCGGAACCGATCCGGCCTAAAATCGCAACATGTTCACCGGGACGAATATGGAATGAAACATTCCTGATCGCCTGCCCTTCGTCATCGGGATATGAAAAACATACGTCTTTAAATTCGATTTCACCTTTGAAATGAGGCCGACTGACAAAATTCGCATCCTCCGGACGTTCGACTTCGCGTTGCATGACGCCATCCAGCGAATGCAACGCAGTGATCGCGTTATGATAATTCGTCATCAAACCGGCTACCTGTGCAAAAGGCGCCAACGCGCGCGACAACAACATGGAACACGCAATCAATCCGCCCATGGTGAGTTCACCCAAGCCGATGCGATAAACGCCGAGAATGATCAAAACGATAGTGATTGTTTGCTGGGTCAACATAGTGCTATTCACGGTGGAAGCCGAGAGCAAGCGCAACTGCGTCGACACCCGCGATAAGAAAGCCGCACTACGCTCCCATTTGCGCTGCATAGCACCTTCCGCGCCCAACGCCTTCAAGGTCTCTAAACCAACCAGCGCCTCAACTAGGCTGGCATTGCGCATGGCTCCGGCGCGATACGTCGTTTCGGCCAGTTCATGCATCTTGCTTTGCACCACTAACGCATAGCTAACTACCAACCCCATGCCAATTAAGCCGGGAAAGATCATCGGCCAATCAATCCAAGCCATCACAATGAGAAATAGCACCGCAAAAGGTAAATCAATGATCGCAGTCACCGTCGCCGAAGCAATAAAATCCCGAATGGTTTCAAACGAACGTAAATTCGCGGCAAAGGAACCGGCGGAAGCAGGACGAAATTCCAGACGCGTTCCGAGGACCCGTTCCATGATGCGCGCAGACAGATCCATGTCGACACGACTACTGGCCAAGTCGATGAAATAACCTCGGACAGTGCGTAATAACAAGTCCGCGATCAAGACGATAACCACGCCCAGGGATAACATCCATAACGTTTCCATGGCCCGATTCGGCACCACACGGTCATAGACATTCAAGGTAAACAACGGCAATGCCAAGGCAAAAATATTGATCAATCCCGCGGCAAGCAATACATCGCGATACACCGGCAAGTTGGCCGCCATCGCACCCCAAAACCAATGACGGTGTTTTACCTGGCCCACCTCAGGCGCTCTGCGATCGAAGCGGAAGCGTGGCCGCACCAAAATTGCCATACCGCTATACCGTTCGCGCAATGCTTGGCACGACAATTCAATCGCGGCCTCGCCCAACTCCGGCATCACCACCAGGGCTTGCTCACGCGTCGCATCCCAAGACATCAAGAGACAAGCTTGGCGCTCATTCAAGAGCAGCACAACGGGCAAGAAAGAATCGTCCAGTTGCTCCAGCGAACGTTGCACAATTTTGCTCGTCAAGCCCGCACGGCTTGCCGCACGCGCAAACAAAGAAGGAGTCAGCAGATGATCTTCTAGCGGTAATCCCGCAACTAACGCATCTTGAGTGCAAGGCCGTTCATGATGGCGCGCGGCAACCAGTAAACACTCGAGCAATGGATCATGGTGTCGGCCAGCAGACGACGGATGTGCCCAGCCACTGTCCGGTTGGGTTGGATTCGTTTGATTTTCTTCTGGAGTCATTCATTTTCACTTAAAAATTGCTACTCCCCAGCACATTTAAAAAAACGACTGGACGAGCTTATAACGACTCTGTACTTAGAAACTTGATGATAATCTTGAAAATTATCCCGCCTGATCTTATTTCAAAACCGGTCAAAACTGCAGCAATATGGATTTTATGCAGTCAGGAAACGAAGCCTACATTCAAAATATAGGCTCCCCACCAGTAGCAACACGCTGAGTCGCGGCCGGGAAATCTGATGCACAAATCCGCCGGAAACATGACTAGGTGAATAAAGTATTTATTTCTTCCACGTCTGTTCCACCTCTGCCGCCGTTTGCGCCGCGCTGGCCTCGGCTTTTTGATACTGCTGTTGCGCCTGGGACAAAGCTTTCTGCGCAATGCCTACACGCTGTTGCGCAGCTTGCAGTTTCATGTCTGCCTCCTGCTGGGCTCGCTGCGCCTCGGCCAACTCGGTCTGTGCCTGATGTACTCGATCGGCTGCTTTGGCTTTTTCTTTGCGCGCAAAATCGGCTTTTATTTGCGCGTGCCGATGCGATGGCAATTGGACTTGGCGCTCTTCAACCGGCGCTTGGGCTTGAGTGACCCCTGAAACCAATAGCAGCAAAAGCATTAGGTATTTCACATGCACCTCACAGCGTCAAAATAAATAACGTAGATAAAGATACAGCGTAGAGACTGCGATGGTGAACAACATCAATGGAAACGCCATCAACATAAAGGGCAAGAAGCGAATAGGTTGCCCTGCACGCTCAGCAAAACCCGCCACCACCAGATTCGCGCTCGCACCAACCAGCGTACCGTTCCCGCCCAAACACGCACCCAAGGCAAGCGACCACCACAGGGTATTTAATTGTTCGGGATTAAACACGCTACTCATATTATGAATGACCGGGATCATCGTCGCAACGAAGGGGATATTATCCACGACGGCAGATAACACGGCCGACACCCATAAAATCACCATCGCCGTTGCCGTATGGTTGCCGCCGGTTAAATGCACCACTTGACCAGCCAGCCATTCCAGCGCCCCCGCTTTTTCAATACCGGTCACCACAATAAACAGGCCGATAAAAAAGAAGATCGTAATCCATTCCACTTCGGCAAACGTCTTGTGCGTTTCGTGCGATTGCGTTTCGCCATCTTTACCCAGTACCCGCAGCAACAGCAGCACCGCAGCACCAAACATGGCAATGCTCGCCGGCTCCAACTTCAGGGGATGCGCAAAGACAAAACCCGTGATGACCAGCGCGATCACCGTGAGCGCTTGTTTGAGTAAACGCCAATCCGTGATCGCCTCATACGCGCTAAACGCCATGATTTGCGCGCGATCTTCTGGCGTCGCGTGCAGCGATTTTCCCCATTTCCAATACAAAGGAATCAATGTCAGCAGGAAGATGAAGATTGCGATCGGCGCTAAATTTAGAATGAAATCGTTAAACGTTAGATTCGCCGCAGAGCCAATCATGATGTTTGGTGGATCGCCGATCAGGGTTGCGGTGCCACCCACATTGGACGAAAAAATAATTGCGAACAAATAAGGATAAGGCGAGAGCTTAAGCGCATCGGTAATTAATAACGCCACCGGCGTAATCAACAATACGGTTGTTACATTATCCAGCAGCGCGGAAAACAATGCAGTAACAACCGACAGCATCACCAATAGCGGCCAAGGCTTGGCTTGCACTTTTTTGGCTGACCAAATCGCGACATACTGGAACACGCCACACTTCTGTGTGATGGCCACAATAATCATCATTCCGGTAAGCAGGCCAATCGTGTTGAAATCCACGCCGCGAAATGCTTCCGCCTGGGTCAACACGCCGGACAGGATCATCACGCCAGCCCCGATCAACGCCACGATAGATCGGTTGATTTTTTCGGTCACGATCACGGCATAGGTGAGCACAAAAATCACTAACGCCACCAACAACGGACTCATCCCCCACAGCACATGGCTGACTTGTGCACCCGTACCATGCATCTTATTTTTTCGCTTTCTGCAATAAATAACCCAATAGTGCGCGACTACTCAGCATGCCAGACACGTGTTTGTTGGGATCGACCACCGCCAACGGCATATCATATTTACTGAGCATTAGCATCGCCTCCAGTAGCGGACAATCCGCCTCCAGCGGCGGTACTTCGCGATTTACCACTTCGCTGACTTGCTTATTGGCGAGATCTTGTACATGACTGATCAGCAAATTGCTCGAATCACCGGCAAAGGTCAGGTGTTGCAAACCATGCGGCCCACGCACCGCTGCTGGAATAATCCCAGTCAAAATATCACCGAGATCCAAAATCCCAAGATAGCGGCCACCCGCACAGACTGGCAGATGATTGATATCCTCACGCAACATGAGTTCAGCCACGTCCAATAGTGGCGTATCCAACGAAACGCATTGCGTAGCCCGCAGGGCAATATCGGCAATGGTCATGATGTTAAGGCGTCCAGTTTTTTCAACATGGAAGCAGCATCGCTCACCTCAAATTTTCCTGGAGCTTCAATATCCAAAGCCGTAACGACACCATTCTCCACCAGCATTGAGAAACGTTGGCACCGCAGACCCAACCCTTTCGCCACCAAATCCATTTCGAGACCCAATGCCTTGGTCCACAGGCCGCTGCCATCGCCCAGCATACGAATCTGGTCGCCGACTTTTTGATCCTTGCCCCAAGCCCCCATCACAAAGGCATCGTTGACCGACACGCAAACAATCTCATCAATACCTTTAGCTTTAATTTGATCCGCCAGCGCGAGGAAACCCGGCACATGCAAGGCAGAACAAGTGGGTGTAAAGGCACCGGGTAAACCGAAAAATACAACCCGCTTGCCTTGCGTCAGCGCCGCAACCGATACCGGTTGAGGGCCAGCTTCGCCCATTTCATATAAAGTCCCGTCCAACACTTTGTCGCCAATCTTGATCGCCATGTTTTTCTCCTATAGGAATCAGAGCAGTTTAGCAGAGGCCTCCTCCTGCCGCACGTAAAGCCCCGGCGCATAATGCGGTTTTGGTTCGGATATAATGTTCACCTTCCAGGCCACGGCCGCTGTAGTGCTACCTTCTAGTCGATAAGCAGGCCGGAAGCTTGCGCTACCCAACCCCACGCATAATATGATCGATTTTTTATGGAACTCAGCTCAGAAGATTCGTTTTGCCTCAATGTCATGCTCGCCACCGGCGTGCAAGCCGTCCGCATCGACACCGCCTGCATGACGGTGTACGGCCTGACGGAAAAAGGCGACGCATCGATTCAATTGCACCCGACTTGCCGCCAAGATCAATATTTAAAATTAGTGCGGCAAGCGCTGGCGGAGCATGCCTTGGATTCGCCCGAAGGTTATCCGGTGTACTTACGTCGCTGGACGCGCATGGGCCAGTTGCGCGACGACAATCTAGCGCGGCTATTACTGACCGGTGAAGAAGAGGCTGTAGTCGCCGTCGTGCATGCGCCCGGCTTAACCGATGAAATCGCACGCCGTGCCTGGTGGGCCATGCCCACGCTGGAGAATGCGCGTCGCATGTTGGAAAAAGAACCCGTCGCGCAAGGTGCGATGGGAAAAGTGCTCGCGGATTTTTTAGTGGATCATCTCCCGTTCGAAGAAAATCCCGCCGCCATCATGGATACGGTACGCTGGTTGCTGCACTACAATTTGGTGGATGAAAACGCACAAAACACTTTATGGAACCGTGGCCGAGAACATGGTGCATATTATGTTGGATTCTTAGAAATTCATCCGGATCGCTTACCGAAGCAATTACCCGCACGCGCTGATTTTGCACAAATTAGTGACCGGTTAGCGCCTTTGATTACAGCGCAAAACCCGTTTGCAATTCAATTGCTACGCTTGTTAGCGGCCCCAGGGCAAAGTTTTCTCGCAGGTTGTGAAGAAGCGATGCAACGACCCGGCACGCATGAGATCGTCAGCCCGTTGCTTAATGCCATCGGTCAATATTTTTCCGCGTTGCACGACTATCTTGTTCCCGCAGCGTCCCTGGATCGTTGGTTGACGGAAGGTGCTCAACTGGACACCGGTCAACCGGAAATTGCGCAGCAGCTGAGCGATCTTTTAAAGGTCGCACCAGAACTGCGTGACCAGATTAGCGCCCTACTAATGCTGGCACGAACTAACTCGGAACTCGCCTACCTGATCCTCAGCCGCACCACCGCGGTGAATGCTTTGCTCGTAACAAAACTGCAACCGTTGTTTGCGCCGCTCACGCAACAAATACGCTTACTGCGCCAGTCTATATAAAGCTGACTACTCTGGCTCGCGATAGCGATCCGGCGTTAGCTTAACCCACTCGTTTTCATTCAACGCGACTTCGTATTTCGCCCAGCGCGCAAACGCTTCGCGCGACAGTGTGGCATTTTTGCGTCGTCCAGCACCGGCGACGATTTTAAAGGCAATCGTTCCATCCGCATGCTCGCGCGTGATTTGATACACCGACCACTTATTGCCATAAATGCCATTGCTATAACAGGCGCCATATTTAAGTTCTATTTCATCCATATTCGCTCCTTGCCCAAGAGTTTGACGATCGAGACTGATTTCGGCAAGAAAAAACCAAGGGGACGACGAGCCATCAACGGCAATGCCGACAGCTCAAACAAGCCACCCTAACCATCAACCATGCACAGATTATTTTCAAAAATAAATCAACTAATTAGCGGATATGTAGAAATGGCATGGTGCTTGCAGTGGCTGAATCCAAGACCCTTCACAAATTGCATCCGATGAAAAACGAGCAACGAACACCGCGCTTAACCATGAAACTACATCGCGATCGTACCGCGTTCCAATGGTTTTCCTGCAAAACCAATCGGCTCGCGCTGTATAGCTTACGGTTGTACCAACTAGAGCTGAATTTGTACGTTGCCCGCCACTGGGCATACGAAATTTGGGAAGACGAGACTGCGCCTATCGAGCCGCCACCCATTGCGATAGCGCTATCTGCTGCGCCCGCGCCGTCAAAAATTTTACCGTTTCGCCCATTGCCTGGCCGCGCGTCACCCCTTCTCCCACCAATGCATAACAATCACTAAAAATCGAGGCTAAGGCGCTGCGGCTCGCCTCTTCGATCAAACCGGACAACAACAACACTGGAACTTGAGCACGCTGCGCATGTTGTGCCACGATCCATGGCAATTTTCCACGAAGTGTTTGTGCATCCGTTTGACCTTCACCGGTAATGACCCAATCCGCCTGCGCTAAGGCTGCATCTAGTTGCAGTAGCGCGCAGATCGCTTCTGCACCGGCATAGCGCTGCGCACCGCACAGCATCAGCGCATACCCCAAACCACCTGCCGCCCCCGCACCAGGCTCCAGCGATAGCGCACGTCCAGCCCAGGCATCACCTAATTGCGCCCAACATTGCAGGCTTGCATCGAGTATTCGCAACGCTGTTGTGGGCACCCCTTTTTGCGGACCAAATATCGCGCTTGCTCCTTCCGACCCACACAGCGGATTATCTACATCCGTTAACACGGTGATTGTGCATTCCGCCAAGCGCGCATCCAACTGCGTCCAGTCGATCGTGTGCAAAGTCGTCAAACCTTGTGGGTTGAGTGAAATGGCTGCGCCGTCAGCACGGTAGAACCTCACTCCTAAAGCCGCGAGCAAACCGACGCCGCCATCATTGGTGCTGCTGCCGCCAAGACCAATCACCATGTGTCGGAAATCTTGATCCAAACAATGCCGGAGTAATTCGCCCAGCCCAAACGTTGAGCGCTCGAACACCTCGCTTTGGCCTGCAAGATTTAAGCCTACCACTTGCGCTGCCTCGAGTACGGCAATCGCCTCCCCCTGAGCGTTGAGCACGGCATAATCCGCTTGTATTGGTGTACCCAGCACATCCGACACCCAAGCGCTACGGCGCTCACCGGGGATCGCATACAGAATCGCATCCAGCGTGCCTTCGCCACCATCCGCCATCGGCAGCATTTGGATGTGCGCTTGAGGTAATACTTGCCGGATACCGTTCGCAATCGCTTGCGCTACCGGCAGCGCCGCCAACGTGCCTTTAAAAGAATCGGGAGCGATGAGAATGTTCAAACGCGTTACAACCCCGACATGCGCTGCACCACTTTCATGATCGCCGCAGAATCGAGTTCGCCTTCATCCGCACCCAGCAATGCATTCAAATGCTGCATCGCCAAAGCGGTACCGGGTAATGCCAAGCCCAGCTCGAAAGCGGACTGCAACACGATATTCAAATCTTTCTGGTGCAAACGGGTTTTGAAGCCAGGTTGATAGTTATCGTCCAACATGCGTTGGCCATGCACTTCGAGAATACGGCTGGCGGCAAATCCACCCAGCAGGGCTGCGCGGACCTTGGCCGGATCGACATCGTTTTGCCGCGCAAACGTCAGCGCTTCGGCCACCGCTTCAATCGTCAGTGCGACCACAATTTGGTTGCACGCCTTGGCCACCTGGCCTGCGCCATGATCGCCGACATGCACGATGTTTTTACCCAACACGGCGAACAGCGGCTGCACTTTCTCGAATATCTCCGGCTTGCCACCGACCATGATGGACAATGTGCCATTGATTGCACCGACATCGCCACCAGATACCGGCGCATCCAGCATCGCGATACCGCGCGCCCCCAAATCCTCGGCGAAGCGCCGCGTTGCACTGGGCGAGATCGTGCTCATATCCACCACCACGGAACCCGGTTTGGCGCCATGCACTACGCCATTTGCACCGAACAAAACCTGTTCCACATCTGGCGTATCGGACACCATAGTGAAAATGATTTCCGCTTGCGCAGCCGCAACCTGCGCACTATCGCAAGCCGTACAGCCCGCTTGCACCAAAGGCGTCATGGATTCCGGGCGCCGCCCATGCACATGCACCCGATGCCCTGCGCGCTGCAAATTCATGGCCATGGGGCGGCCCATAATGCCCAAACCGATAAAAGCGATGTGCATATGTTCTAACCTATTTAGCTTGTGATTTACAAAAGTACACAGCTTACAACAGCAACTTTTCTACTGCACGAGGATGTTTTTGTAAGCTGCGGTGAATAACTCATCCTGTTGAGTCACACGCTTGTCACATCGCTGTGGCTTCATGCGCGCATGTCAGATCAATTTACCGGCCTACTGCGTAATCCCGATGCCTCTATGGATGCACGCACGAAACCAACAGCACGTCGATGGGGTCAGGCCTTACATTTGACACAGCAGCCAACTCAGCCCTATCAATCCCTTTCCTCAAACTGCTTCACCGCCCTGCTTACCGTCGCGTAGCTCACCCCGAAATGCGCACCCACCTGCTCCAGGGTGTATTGGCCGCTGCGGTAAGCTTGGGCCATGCCCTCTTCCCGCGTCGGAAACCTGGCGGCAAAGTAGCGCAAGGGTTTGGGCGGTGCGCTTTTTTGTTTTTTTGGGATGTCCTTGAGCGATTGTTCCGGGTTCAGTTTGCATTGCATGTCGTTTACGAAATCGTCATCGCCTAGGTAAATCTGATTTTTCAACACCTGCCAGGGTGATGACTGTCCCTTGCCTTGCTGGACGAATTCCCGATAGCGCTGTTGCGCAACGCGTTTGGTCTTGGCAAATCCGCCCAGCACCCAATCCGTGGTCAGGCAGGCCTCCGCCTCGGCAATTCCAGCCGTGGCGCGATAGCTGCTCCACGGCCAATCGCGGACACTGCGCACCATGTGCGCGCGCACCGGGTTAAGGGCAATGTAGCGCGCCAGCTCCAGTAGATAGCTGTCCTTCTGCACGATAATGGCTTTGTAACGCCCTTGAAACACGTGGCCGACGCGTTGATGTGTCCGATTGAAATATTGGGTGTAGGTACCGTTGAGAAATTTCATGCCCTTGGACAGCGTGGGCGAATTGGTTTCGATCAAGAGATGGTAATGATTGTCCATCAGGCAATAGGCATGGCAATACCAGTCGTGGCGCTCCACCGTATGCTGCAACAAGGACAGGAATTGGCGGCGATCCGCGTCATCGGCGTAGATATCCGCCTGGGCATTGCCCCGCGCAGTGACATGATAAAGCGCCCCGGCAAATTCGATGCGTAACGGTCGGGCCATGTTTTTGCTTTAGGTTGTCGTTGATGATTGAAAGATTGAATGTAGAAAAGATGGGGTGGGTGTGTCAAATGTAAGGCCTGACCCCTAAGCTACGTGTTGTGCGTGGTTTAGGCGTTGGGGGCGGTTTTCTCTTCTTTAAAATACTCCTGGCTCTGCATTCAATAACGCAACAACGAAAGCCTGACACCGGGTGATGTCAAATGTAAGGCCTGACCCCTACTTGTTGTAAGGCCCCGAAGCCGTTCGCTACTTGGGGCTCATCTTTTGAGCGTAAACAAAACTTTTCCCATCTTTTAGTTTGACCATTACAATGGCCCAATATGTTTTATATCCGAGGAAACCCATATGATTAAAAGAGGCCAAGGGATGCATCCCAGTTTCCGTCCCATATTCAAAATTAAACAATAAGCTTAGCGCTCCACCCGCACTATTTCCCCGAAAAATGCCGTCACCCTCGAAGCGATATAACCTGTATTCATATGAGATTGCATCTTTGTGTTTAGCAAACGATATCATCGTGATTCGCCCGATATTTTTACTGATATCTTTGGGTTCATAAAATCCAATCAACAACATCTTGTTTTTATAACCGCAAAACTCTTCCTCTTTGATTTCTTTATGCAGTATCTCGTCGGGCACCAAGAAATAATATTCCGCATTGCCATTTGCTATACTTTTTTTTAGCAACTCTTTCTCAAAATTGTTCCACGCAGTTAGTCCCGTTTGATCACTACAAGTAAAGCCTTGTGGGGGAGACGAGCTAGCATATGCGGCAAAACTAAAGGCAAATACGACAAAAATACAAATCAATCGCTTGAATTCAGATTTCAATATCATTATGGCCCCACATTAAAAACTTTCCCGAAGTTTGGGTTAGCCCTATCGGTTTCTATATAAACTCGCCGTGGCTGTTGACCTGTCGCAGCCCGGAACGGGTTTTCGTTTGCTTGAACGTTACCGATAGGGAAAATACTGCCGCACCCGACCGCTTGCCCTGCATAATCGCAGTAGGATCCACCAAATATCGTATGCCCTATCTCATGCGCAAAGCCATTTGGTCGTCCGCCATCGTAATTAATACTAGTGCCGCCAAATGCCGCATTAGGTCCATCGCCAAACGCTGGATTTATCGTTAGGACACCGGCTTGACTAAACACCTCGCGCCCCCTAGGAGTATTGGCATACCGATCAATCTCTGCCCGAACCAGCTCAGGATCTCCTCCATGATATCTAAATGCTTCTTCTGGAGAATTAAAGAATTCATTATCAGTTGAACCAAACACAACTGATAACCTTGGCTTTGGTTGTGTAGTATCGGCCACGAGGTACCGAAACGCCCCAGTAACCGCCCCATTTGCAAACTTCCCTCCACCCAGAACTGACGCTGTTCCTCCAATAACGGCCGACCTAATCGTATTACCAACCCTACCAAAATCCCCCGGTATCAGCGATGATGCGGCCGCAGAAAATGCACCCGATAAAGCGCCAGCCCCACAACTACCGCCCTGAATTGCACTACCCACGCATCCAGTTAAACCGTGCAAAGCGACATTTGTTACAAAATCCGAACTGCCAACACCTGAGAGAGAAGCCGTTATACCAGCTATGGCTCCAGCCCTTAACGCCTGCCCCGTCGACAACCCATGCGCCTTGGCATTATCGTAATTACCTGCCGCTGAGCACAAAGCATAGGCCGGCCCGCAGAAGATAGACCCAATACTGACCAATGTCTGCCCGACCGAATAACTCACATTCTTCAAAATTGTCTGGTTCGGGTTTACCAAAGCCTTGAAGATTTTCTTCAAACTAAAATACCCACTCGGATCCGTCGCACTCAGCGGATTATTCCAAACGTAACTGTAGCGGTTATAACTCTGCAAATTATCCGGACTCTGGATATACGGATCGGCGCTCATGAAGCGCCCCAGCACCGGGTCGTAGATGCGCCCGTTCATGTGGATCAGGCCCACTTCGTCCAAGTGCTCGTGCCCGGTAAAGCCGTGGTGGGTGGCGTCCGGGTCGCCGGCGGTTGGGATGCGCTTGCCCCAGGGGTCGAACTTGTAACGCGCGACCACATTGGCGCTGTCGTCGGTGACGGCGACGATGGAGCCCAGGTGATCCTGATGGAAGTAGCTGGTCTTGGGGCTGGCGGCGCTGCTGGTGGTGTACACCCCCACCACGCCGGCCGCGCCGTAGATGTAGTGCTTGTATTCGGTGACGCTGCCTTTGACTTCTTTTTCGAAGTGCATGCCTTGGTCGATGCGCGGGTTGAGGTAGATCGAGGTTTCCGTCGCGCTGACTTGGCGGATGCGCATGTGGTCGGCGTCGTACAGGAAATCCACCGTGTTGCCGCCTTGCACGATGCGGCTCGGCAGGTTGTAGCTGGTGAGCGTGAGCGTGCGCCCGGCGCCGCTGGTCATGTTGCCGTTGGCGTCGTAGGAATAGGCGGTATTCAACGTGCCGGTGACTTGCGTCACCGCATGCGGCTTGGCGCCATAGGTGTAGCTGCCGACATCGCTCTTGCTCACGATGTTGCCGATGGAGTCGTAAGCCACGGTGGTGGTGACCGCGCCTTGGGTGGCGGTGGTCAGGCGGTTTAAGCCGTCATAGGCAAAAGCTTCGGACTGTCCTTGCGCCGGGTCGTAGCGGTAGATGAGGTTGCCCAGGCTGTCGAAGGCAACGGTTTGGTTTTGGATGCTGGGCGTGCCATTCGGCCCGACGGCGATGTTGGCGACGCGGCCAGTGCTATTGGTATAGGTGCGGGTGGTGGTGAGGCCATTGCCCAGGGTTTCATTGATGGTGTGACCGTCGGCGTCACGGGCGTTGCCTTTCCAGAACAGTGCATTGGTGGCGTTGTTGCGCACTTCGGCGAGGTAGCCGTAGGCGTTATAGATATTCTTGAAGGCGACGCCGGTGGGGTAGGTCAAGACGCTGACGCGGCCATAGGCATCGTAGCTTTTGCTGATGGTGTAAGTGGTGTCGATGGTGCTGGTTTCAGTAGCGACACGACCAAAGCTGTCGTAGGTGTAGACGCGCTTGGAGCCGTTGTCGGCCATGGATTGGGTAAGCTTGCCGACGCCTTTGACGGCGGTGTCGTAGACCCAGGTGCTGTTCAGATCAGGCTCGTTGCGGCCGAGGATGCGCCCGAGTATGTCGTAGCTCATGCTGACGACTTGGTTTTTAGCGTCCGTCTGCGCGATCAGTTCGCCCAGCACGTTGTACTGGTAGCTCCAGTTGCCCATGTCGGGATCGGCCATGGCGATCTTGCGGCCGCGCAGATCGTAGCTGAGCGTGGTGACGTTGCCCTTGGCGTCAGTGGTCTTGAGCAGATTGCCGAAGGGGTCGTAAAGGTAGCTGACGGTGTTGCCGAGATTGTCGGTAACGGCGACGAGTTGGCCTTGGCTGTTCTTGGTTTTGGTTTCGGTCTGGCTAAGCGAGTTGGTCATGCTGCTGACCAAGCCGTTGTAGGACATTTGCTTGGTACTGTTGTCGGCCGAGGTTTCAACCAGCACGCGGCCCAGCACATCGTACTGGTTGCGGTAAAACAGCGGGCTGTCGCCGGAATAATACGGTTTGGTGACGCGGTCGACGCGACCCAAGCTGTCGTAATAGGTGTCCTTGATGATCAGCCGGCCATCGAAGCCTTGCACCGCCATGCGTACTTCGCGACTCAATGTATCGAAATAGGCGTAGCTGGTGGGCGCGCCGGCGGTAGCGCTGCTGACGTAGTACTTGGCAAAGCTCGGGCAGGTGCCGTCGCAGGAGTAGTAGGCCACAGTGGTTTGCGTGCCATCGGCGCGCGCTTCGTTGACCTTGCGCCCGAAGCCGTCGTAGCTCCAGGTGGTGGTCAGCGCATTGGGGCCAGTGAGCGTGGCGGGCTTGCCGAAGCGCGCGTCGTAGGTGCCATTGTCGCTTTGGTTCAGGGCGTTGGTTGTGGTGACCGGAAATTGGCCACGACTATCGTATGCGGTGCTGGTGGTGCGAGAGGTGATGCCCGCGCCAGAGACGGTGACCGTGATCTTATTGCCGTAGCCGTCATAGCCGTAATCGGTTTGTAGCCGTAGCGCGGAATTGTTGGGCTCGACCACTTCTTGCGTCAGCAAGCCGTTGGCCGGGTTGTAGGCGAAGCTAGAGGTCCGCGTCAGCGTGCCGGCGTTGGGCGTGGCGCTGGCGACACTCGCCAGCGTTAAGCGCCCGAGCAGCCAGTTGCCGGTGTCGTTGGTGTAAGTGTTGTTACTGGTCTTGGTGTAACCGTCATTGGTGCTGGTGACGATTTGCGTCGGATTGCCATAGGCATCGTATTGAGTGCTGGTGGTCATGGTGGTGACCGGCGCGCCGTTCAGCTCATAGCTGGACTCGACCGTTTGGCTGAGCATCACGGCGTAGCGCGTGCCGCCGAGCGGGACGGCGGTGTAAGTGTTTTGCGCTTGGTTGAGTAGCGTGCCGTTGAGTTTCTTGGTACTAAGACTGGCCGCGCCGATGTAGGGGTAGTCTTGCCGATATTCGTTGTGGGTGACGATGCCGGTTTGCGGATCGGTGATGTCCATGGTGCGAAAGCCTAGCGAGCCGCGCCCGTCTTGCGTGGCCTTTAATCCGGTGTAGTGGTAGTTCATTTGGTAATTGCCGCCGATGCCGTCGGAGGCACTGCTGTTGGCGACGACATACATCGGGGCTTGGATGTCTACTGTGGGGTAGGTGCTGGTGGTGTCTTTGGAGTAGACGGTGTTGTCGGTTAGGGGTTTGTAGGTGATGGAGGTGGTGGCGTTTAGGCCGTTGGTGACTGAAACAAGTATATCGGGTGGGGCTCCCTTGTTGATTTGTGCTACTTGATAATATGCATCTCCAGAGTCGTTAATAAAAAGCAGTTCCGGTCTACCATCACCATTAACGTCAAGCGGCACAATCGCGGCAGTAGACTGTGGATCCCCATAAGGAAAACCAAGGAAGTTCTGTCCTGATACTAAATTTCGAAACGCTCCGTCAGCATTACTCAAGGCGATCATGTAAGTGCGATCTGAGCTAACGTTGAAGAAAGCCAAGTCCGTTCTTCCATCTCGATTAAAGTCTGACGCAATGATTGGATACGTAATTTGAGGAGAACCATAAGGAAATCCTAAGAAATTTTGACCCTGCGCAGCTTTAGCAAATGTCCCGTTACCGTTGCCCAAAGCAATCGTGTACCAACGATCTGAGCTACTGTTAAAAATTGCGATGTCCTGTATACCATCACCATTGAAATCACCAGGTATAACCCATCCAAGTACACCATATGGATGACCAAGAAAGTTCTGTCCTTGTGAGACATTCTGAAATGTGCCATTGCCGTTGCTTCGCGCCACCATGTACCAAGCATCCGAAGAACTATTCACGAACAATAAATCCTGCTTACCGTCTCCATCATAATCAAATGCTGTAATAGTGGCAGTCGCTTGAGGAGAGCCATAAGGAAATCCTAAAAAATTTTGACCTTGCGCAGTTTTAGTAAATGTCCCGTCACCGTTGCCTAAAGCAATCGTGTACCAGCGATCGGAGCTACTATTAAAAATAGCGATGTCTTGGATACCATCACCATTGAAATCACCAGGAATAACCCATCCAGGCACACCATAAGGATGACCGAGAAAGTTCTGCCCTTGTGAGACATTTTGAAACGTACCATCGCCGTTGCTACGCACCACCATATACCAAGCATCCGAGGAGCTATTAACGAACAATAAATCCTGCTTACCATCGCCGTCATAATCGATCACTGTAATAGTCGCAGTCGCTTGCGGCGATCCATATGGAAATCCTAGAAAGTTTTGTCCCTGAGCTACTTTCGTGAAAGTGCCATCACGGTTATTGTGAGCAATCGTGTACCAGCGATCAGAGCTACTATTAAAAATTGCCAAGTCTTGATAACCATCGCCATCATAGTCAAAAGGTATTACCCATTCTGGCACTCCATACGGATGACCAAGTAGGAATTGTCCACTCTGTTTCACCACCGGGGAGCTAGTATCATTTATTTGCCAACTTAAAGTTGTAGTAGACAAACAAACTCCATCACCCGCACACTCTTGGATCGATGTCATTCTCGACCGGCCAGTATTACCTGCCGGTGTACCGTTATTATCAAACTTTAGCCGATACTCCTTTACAAGCGTGTTCCCGGAATAAGATTGCATTTTGGACATACGCACCGTGCTCTTCATCAACGAGCCAGCGTGATACAGCGGCGTGACATCCGGCCGCGCCTCATAAACAAACTGCACCGAGTTGTAAGGCGTTAAGCCTTTGCCTACATTGCCGGTGTAGTCGATGCGCGTCGGATAATATTGGCCGTTGGCGTTGTCTTCTAGATACGTCACGGTGAGATAGTTGCCCACCGTGTCTTGCACTTTGTTCAATGCCCACATCGCCACCGTGCTCTTGCCTTGGGCTTCAATGCGGGAATCGTTGGTGACGCCGTATTCCATGACCTGCCCGCTTTTGCTCCAGACTTTGAAATACGCTGGGCCATTGCCGGCTGCGCCGTAGCTGATGATGCGGCTATAGGATTCGATTTCGGTGCGGTATTCGGCTCCATCCGCGCCATAGGCGCCGCTGACGACGATGAGGCGTTGGCCGTCTAGGCAGAAGCGGTCGTTGGCATCGTAATTAACGCTGCCGCGCACGCCGTCTTGCGCCTGGGTTTGCGAGCAACGCGAGATGGCGGATAAACCGTTGAGTGACCAGCCCACGCCGAGCAGGCCGTTGCCACCTTGGCTGTTGTAGTCGAGCGAAAGCGCGGGTTGCATGCCGGCGGTGCCGGGCGGTAATCCGATCGGGATGTTGTAGGTGGCGGCGCCGGATTCGGATACGCGGAATTGGCCGGGGGTGGCGCCGACTGGGCTGGTGGCGGCTCTGGCCAGAGTGAAACTCGTCGAAATCAACAGGGATGCAGCGCTTAGTACTACTGCCGTCAGACGATATGCGGTCATCTCCGATTCTCCTCTAAATCGTATTTGATCTTCTCACACCTGTAACGGTATGCTGTTGTCGTACGACATTACCGGGGTTTGATACGGGGTGTCAATATTTTTATAAGGCACGCTTCGTTGGTCAGCAGGCTTGGATAGGGTGATGGCGACTTTTCTAAAGCGCCCCATTGCATGCATTAGTGGTCTTGCCATCATGACACTCGGTTAAGCGCTAGAAGTGCACTTTAGTACTACAAGTAAACGCCTTCTCACTTGAGGAAGAGGGCTGGGGAGAAGGTGAAATCGCCGCTACTCGTGGGTGCTTCCCCCTCCCCATAGGTGCGGGGGCAAAAAGTACTTAACCGCGTGCCATGAGGGTCTTGCCCCGCTTGCCAGCATGGGCTGTTGGCGGCTGGAAGCCGACGCTACGGATTGCCCGGCAAGTAAGCCGTGCAGAAGGCGCGCGATCTTGTAGCGCCGCCCCCTTGTTGGCAACCGCCGATGCCGGTAAATAGACTATCCCGCTTGAGTCACACGCTTGTCACATCGCTGTGGCTTCATGCGCGCATGTCAGATCAATTTACCGGCCTACTGCGTAATCCCGATGCCTCTATGGATGCACGCACGAAACCAACAGCAACAAGCT
>JAHECG010000055.1 GCA_024641855.1 Betaproteobacteria bacterium
CGCAGCAAGTCGGCATAGTCTTTTTTCACTTCTCCAAGAATTCTCACGCCCAAGCCTGGCCCTGGGAAAGGATGGCGATATACCATTTCATGCGGCAGACCTAATGCGACACCGAGTTCTCGTACTTCGTCCTTGAACAATTCGCGCAGCGGTTCTAAGAGTTTCAAATGTAACGTATCCGGCAAGCCGCCGACATTGTGATGCGACTTAATCGTGTGCGCTTTTTTGGTTTTCGCGCTAGCGGATTCGATCACATCCGGATAGATAGTACCTTGTGCCAACCATTTCGCATTTGGTAATTTCGCGGATTCGCGTTGGAATACTTCGACAAATTCGCGACCGATAATTTTGCGCTTTTGCTCCGGGTCAGTCACGCCGGTGAGTGGGCCCATAAATTCGGCAGTCGCATCGACATGAATGACTTTCACCCCGAGATTCTTAGCGAAGGTTTCCATCACTTGCTCGGCTTCGTTAAGGCGCAACAAGCCATTGTCCACAAATACGCAGGTCAGTTGCTTACCAATTGCACGATGCAGCAAGGCCGCTACGACGGAGGAATCGACCCCGCCGGATAAACCAAGAATAACTTCATCCGTTCCGACTTCGGAGCGCACTTTGCCGATTGCCTCTTCAACATAATCCGGCATATTCCAGTCGCTGCCACAGGCGCAGATATCGTGTACGAAACGCTGAATCAGCGCCTTGCCTTGCAGGGTATGCGTAACTTCAGGGTGGAACTGCACGCCATAAAAATGCCGCGCTTCATCCGCCATGCCGGCAATCGGTGTGGCTGCGTTATCTGCAATCACTTTAAAGCCTGTAGGCAGCACAGTGACTTTATCGCCGTGGCTCATCCACACATCGAGGAACGCATGCCCCTCATCGTTTGCGCGATCTTGAATGTCCCGCAGTAATGGCGAATGGCCACGCGCCCGAACTTCGGCGTAACCGAATTCGCGTTTCGATGCGCTCTCAACTTGCCCACCCAACTGCGCTGCCATGCTCTGCATGCCGTAGCAAATACCCAACACCGGAATGCCCATGCTGAATACACAATCCGGTGCACGGGGAGTTTCTTCTTCATACACGGATGAAGGGCCACCGGAGAGGATGATGCCCTTGGGATTGAAGTCGCGAATAAACTGTTCTGTCACATCATTCGGATGCAACTCGCAATAAACACTGGCTTCACGCACTCGACGTGCGATCAATTGGGTGTATTGGGAACCGAAATCGAGGATGAGGATTTTATCGTGGGCCATTTGGATTTATTAACCATAAAAAAACAACGGCGCAGAAATCAAAGAAGGGATTTTCTTTGGTTTTCAACGCCGCTGTGGGATCAGACTTTAATCGACGCGATAATTCGGCGCTTCTTTAACGATTTGCACGTCATGGACATGCGACTCTTTAACACCCGCCGAGGTAATTTCAACAAAGCCGGCACGCTCACGCATGACCGCGATATTCTCACAACCTACATAACCCATACTGGCGCGCAAGCCACCCATCAGTTGATGAATGACGCTGACTGCGGTTCCTTTGTAGGGCACGCGACCTTCAACGCCTTCCGGCACCAGTTTATCTTTGTTCGCTTCGTTTTCTTGGAAATAGCGGTCGCTGGAGCCCTGTTGCATTGCGCCTAAAGAACCCATGCCGCGATAAGACTTGTAGGAACGGCCTTGGAATAACTCGATATCGCCAGGCGCCTCTTCTGTGCCCGCCAGCAAGCCGCCGAGCATGACTACATGCGCACCAGCCGCAATTGCCTTGGAAATATCCCCGGAAAAACGAATGCCGCCATCGGCTATCAGCGGTACGCCGCTGTCTTTGAGCGCATCGGCAACATTGGAAACGGCTGTAATCTGCGGAACACCAACACCAGCAACGATACGTGTGGTGCAAATCGAACCAGGGCCAATGCCGACTTTAACGCCATCCGCACCATGATCGACCAACGCACGCGCAGCATCCGCAGTGGCGATATTGCCGCCAATGACTTGGACTTGTGGAAAGTGTTTCTTTACCCATTTGACGCGATCCAACACACCTTGCGAATGGCCATGCGCCGTATCCACAACAATCACATCCACGCCAGCCTCAACTAAAGCTTCGACACGTTGATTGGTGCCTTCTCCGACACCAACAGCCGCGCCAACACGCAAGCGGCCAAATTGATCTTTGCATGCCAAGGGATGTTCAGTAGATTTCTGTATATCTTTAACCGTAATCAAGCCACACAACTCAAAATCATTATTGACGACCAGTACGCGCTCTAGCCGATATTTGTGCATCAAGGCTTTAGCTTCTTCGGGCGAGGTGCCTTCTTTAACGGTGACCAAGCGTTCCTTGGGTGTCATGATATTGCGAATAGGTTGGTCAAGATTCGTTTCAAAACGCAAATCGCGGTTCGTCACGATGCCCACCACATTATTGGAAGCGTCAACCACCGGCAGACCCGATATTTTGTGCATACGCGTCAATTGCAAGACATCGCGCACCACCATATCCGGCGATATCGTCACAGGATCCTTGACCACGCCACTTTCAAAGCGTTTGACCTGCAAGACTTGCGCGGCTTGCGCTTGCGATGTCATGTTTTTGTGAATGATGCCGATGCCGCCTTCTTGGGCTAAAGCAATGGCCAAACGCGCTTCCGTCACGGTATCCATCGCGGCGGATACCAACGGAATATTCAGTTCAATATCACGAGTTAGCTGAGTTTTGAGATTGACATCTCGGGGAAGAACATTCGAATAGGCTGGAACCAATAGAACGTCATCAAAGGTAAGGGCTTTTTGGTAAATGCGCATGTTAGATCCCTGGCCAAAACAACATTATACGAGAATGCTCAACGACGGTAAAACACACGTATATCACCCCCCGCGCAAATCCACCACCAATCACCATGAAAGAATTGACGAATTTAGCTTAAACAGGTATGTTTTGGTTGAGGCTAATAATGTTTTGTAACTAAAAACCGCCACACCAACCAAAGGAGAAATACATTATGCAGAAACCCCTTCTTGCTGTCGTTGCTGCCGGCTTGCTGACTTTAAGTGCTTGTCAAACCACCCCATCCGCCCCCAAAGCCGAACTCAGCGATGAGGCCAAAATTGCCCTGTCATGGGCTCAAGCCGATGTAAAAGACGCCAACAAAGCCGGTGCTTTATGGACGACTGCTGCTGATGCTTTGAAAGCCGCCCAGGCTGCCGCTGATAAAGGCGATAGTGCAGAAGCCATCAAAAAAGCCAAGGCTGCTAGCGCAATGGCCAAACTAGGCCAAGAACAAAAGAAATATCCGCTCGTCGAAATTGGTAAATAATGCTCTATAAACAGGCCATCGCAAGATGGCTTGTTTACTTGTGGAGTAACGCAATTGAAAACTTTGCTAGGTTTAATCGTTTTTTTACTGAGTGCAACGCCAGTAAATGCAGAGTTGTATAAATGGGTAGACGAGCAAGGCAAGGTGCATTACTCCGATCAACCCGCAAGCGGTAAAACAAAATCAGAAGCAATCCTAGAAATCCCAAATCAGCCGACCACAAGTACTAGCACCGCGTCTTCAAAAACCTGGCAAGAAAAAGAACTCGAATACAAAAAACGTCAGTCCAGCGCGGCTGAAGCCGAAGCTAAAAAACAAAAAGACGCACAGGACGAAAAAACCAAACGCGAGAATTGTGCAAATGCCAAACAAAACCTGAGTCAGCTCGAAAGTATCGCGCCGGCATACACTTACGATGAAAAAACCGGACGCAGCTATTTAAATCCGACACAACGCGCCGAAGCAATAGAAAAGGCACGCAAATCTGTCACGGAATGGTGTAAATAACCACCCCTAAGATTCCGTCACTGATAGTTCTCCACCCCCTTTTTTCATCACCTTTCCCTCTTCCGCGCGTTTGCGTCGGACTTCCTTCGGGTCGGCGATCAACGGACGATAGATTTCTACCCGGTCTTTATCCCGCAATATGCTATCTAATTTGGTCAATTTAGAAAAAATACCCACTTTAGTCTGCGCCAGTTGAATTTCAGGAAAGCGTTCGAGTATGCCCGAGCGTTGGATCGCTTCTTCCACCGTGCAACTTTCCTGAACTTTTACAGGCAAGATGATTTGCTGATCCGGGAGCGCATATGCAACCTCAACTTGAATCTCATGCACCATAAATTTTCTCCGCACGTGTCACAAACGCATCCACCAAAGTACCTGCAATTAAACTAAATACAGGGTTTACTAGACTCTCTATCAATTTACTTGAAAATTCGTAACGCAAATGTAAGTCCACTTTGCATGCCTCTTTATTGAGTTCCGTAAAGCGCCAGAGCCCGTCCAACTGTTGAAATGGGCCTTCATGCAAACGCATCTGAATCAAATTGGGGGCTTGGCTCGTATTTTCCGTGGTAAAACTTTGCTTGAGATGCAAATAATCAATCTGAATCGTCGCAACGACCAAAGCATCTTGACGAGTTTGAATATGCGTTCCACCACACCAGGGCAGAAATTGCGGATAGTTTTCTATCCGATCCACCAAGTCAAACATCTGCTGCGTGGAGTATCCGACCAAAACCGATTTTTCAACTAACGCCATTTGTATATTGAGATATCCGGCAACGCGCAGGGCGTAAAACCATTATATAAAACTGGTAGAATACGCGATTCCGCATCTATTTTCATGCTCCGATGTCTATCGTTCAGAACAAAAAAGCCTTTCACGATTACTTTATCGAAGAAAAGTTCGAAGCTGGCATCGCCCTGCAAGGTTGGGAAGTTAAGGCCATTCGGGCCGGTCGCGCGCAACTCAAAGAATCTTACGTGATCATTAACGACGGCGAACTATTTCTGATTGGCTCGCATATCAGCCCACTGCCAACCGCTTCTACACACGTACATCCCGATCCAACGCGCACTCGAAAACTGTTGCTGCATGCCGAAGAAATTCATCGTTTAATCGCGAAGGTAGAGCGCGCTGGCTATACCCTCATCGCACTCAATATCCATTACACGCGGGGTCGAATTAAGTTGGAAATTGGTCTAGCCAAAGGCAAAAAGAAGCACGATATTCGCGAAACCGAAAAGGAACGGGATTGGCAACGCGAGAAGCAACGCTTGGTGCGTACGCACAAGGAATAAACAAAGAAGATGGGGCGACGTACCGGGTTCGAACCGGTGACCACTGGAATCACAATCCAGTGCTCTACCAACTGAGCTAACGCCGCCATGAACACAACTAAAGCAAATTAGCCGCGGAAAGAAGGCGGCAATTATGAGCCAATAGGTATGGAAAATCAAGATTTAAGAGTGGCCTGCCCGACAGGAATCGAACCTGTAACCCCCAGCTTAGAAGGCTGGTGCTCTATCCGGTTGAGCTACGGGCAGATCTGACCGGGTTAACACCTGAAAAAACGATTGCCGAAGAAAATGATGAAATATCTCAGCGAAAAAATTTGGTCGGGGTGGAGAGATTTGAACTCCCGACATCCTGCTCCCAAAGCAGGCGCGCTACCAGGCTACGCTACACCCCGTTTTATGACACACCGCGAACGAAAAAACGAATACAACATTCAGGGCAGACGAACTATAGCCGTGACTGCCAAAAAAATCAATGCAAGCATGTGCTTGAGCTAGCGCCGTTAGCAATGCGATGATTACACTATTTGAAATGAAACTGATATGACTGCAAAAACCATCAACGGTAAACTTATTGCCGATCAATTACTTGAAGAAATTCATGCGCAAGTTTCTGCGCGTATCGCCTCAGGAAAGCGCCCTCCTGGTCTAGCTGTAATACTTGTTGGCGACAATCCCGCCTCAGCAATTTATGTACGAAATAAACGCAAAGCGTGTGAGCGAACCGGCATCCTCTCCGTATCGCACGACCTTCCTGCCGCAACAACCCAAAGTGAATTATTAACCCTAATCGATCAGTTGAATGCGGACAACGCTATTGATGGAATTCTGGTGCAATTACCGCTGCCCGCACATATTGCCGAAGCGGAGATCATTGAGCGGATTCAACCCGACAAAGATGTCGATGGATTTCATCCTTATAACATTGGGCGCTTAGTGCAACGTAATCCGGTATTACGCCCTTGCACGCCCTATGGTGCAATGACGCTGCTTAAGTCTACAGGCGTTGATTTACGTGGCTTGAATGCTGTCGTGGTGGGCGCTTCAAATATTGTTGGACGACCCATGGCACTGGAGCTATTACTGGCTGCTTGCACGGTGACAGTGACGCATAGCGCCACACGCGACTTAGCCGCCCACGTTGGCGCGGCAGATGTCTTGGTAGTGGCCATTGGCAAACCGAAAATGGTTAAAGGTGCTTGGATCAAAGCAGGTGCGATCGTTATTGATGTGGGTATCAACCGATTACCCGATGGTTCGATTTGCGGCGATGTGGAATTCGATGAGGCCGTCAAGCGTGCCGGGTGGATCACCCCAGTTCCGGGCGGCGTTGGTCCAATGACGATTGCAACGTTGCTGCAGAATACGTTACACGCAAACAAGTTACATCATGGATAAGCACCTGCATGCCACGCCCGCAAGAGCGCTAAATCGACATAAGATTTATTAGGCGCCGAACCGTTCAATACCTGCATGGGAGCCTCTGGGGTTCCTAAATCACTTAATACCGCCAGCGCGCCTTCAAAGTTATGATCAGCCGTATAATCGTTAACCGTCACCACGGTTTTTAGGTCGGCACCCTGGCTCGCCAAGATGCCATTTTCTGAATCCTCAAAAGCCAAGCATTGCGATGGCTTTAGATCCATCTGGTTCAAGACCCAGGTATAAATATCAGGAGCCGGTTTTTTCGCAGGGACAATATCCCCCGCGCCAATTTGTTCAAACCAGGATTCCGATCCTGGCGCTAGACTATGTGTCAACAAAGCCGTGACATTCTCTGGCGTCGTTGTTGTAGCAATCGCTAGTCGCACACCTTGGTTACGCGCTTCCATCAATAGCCGTTTTACACCCGGGCGTAGCGGGATGCCGCCCTGCGCAAGCAACTCCGTGTAGTGACGTGTTTTCGCTTGATGTAATTGCACGATTAAATCATCAAAATCTTTTGTTTTAAAAAAGTCTGGGCGAAAGGAATCCACGTAGTGCCGCATCCGCTCTTTTCCGCCCGTTACAGCGAGTAATTTTCCATAGATGGGTACATCCCACGCCCAATCCAATTTGAACTCACTGAAGGCCAAATTAAAGGCCAGGCGATGGCCGTCACGCTCGGTATCGGCGAGGGTTCCATCCACATCAAAAATCAAAGCCACTAAAGACACACCCAACTCCTTATCAAACAAGTCAGAAAACTTGCGGTAAATGTGAAAAACTGGTATTTAATCTCTTTTTACATCGGGTAATTAGAAGATGTCCGTGGAAAAGAGCAAGACGTTTGCACCTTACGTACCAAAAAAGGGCGAAACTTATATGAGCGCGCGGCAACAAACCCATTTTCGCAAAATCCTTGCGGAATGGAAAGCCGAGCTATCTCAAGACATCGATCGCACCGTGCATACGATGCAGGATGAGGCCACCGTTTTTGCTGACCCCAATGATCGCGCCAGCCAAGAATCCGATATTGCGTTGGAACTACGCAATCGCGACCGCGAGCGTAAACTCATCAAAAAAATTGACGAGACCATCGCAAAAATCGAAGGTGGTGATTATGGCTATTGTGAAAGCTGCGGCGTCGAAATCGGCCTAAAACGGCTTGAAGCGCGCCCCACCGCCACCCTCTGCATCGATTGCAAAACGCTCGACGAAATGCGTGAGCGACAAGTCGCTAAATAACGCGCAGCTCAAGTTCACAATCTAGGCCAAATGAACGCACCGCTTCCGCCAACGGCCAATGCCTTTACTCATGCGTTAAGTGGTGTGCTTTATGGCATTATGCGTTGGGATCAACTGACCGCATTTTGGCAAAACGTGGATCCGCAAGTCGGCTGGTATTTATATGCTGTCGGTGAGCCCGTACCCACTGCTAGGGCAACGGCACAACACGTGCAGCAGTTCATCGCCCATATTGATGCGTTGTTACACCAAGAGCACCAAGAGGATTATTGCGGCATTGTTTATGCCGATGATTTAGCGCATCCTACCTTCATTAAAATTTACGATCCAAATCACCTCGGTTCCTCCTGCGGCTCTTCTAAAACACCCACTTTACCCGGTTGGATTATGAGCCAAATACAACCGACCGAACTCATCACCAACGTTTTGCCGCAAGGTCGCCAGCGCTGGTGGAAAAACTTCTTGGCTGCTTTACGCTAACCCCCTCATTTTTACACCCAACAAAAAAGGCAGCCGAGGCTGCCTTTTTAATTTTACCGAGCCGGTATTACGCTGGCTCAGAATTTTTTTCCGCAGGCGCAGGTGGATCCAATAACGCTTTCATAGAGAGGCGTAAACGCCCCTTCTCATCGGCCTCCAGCACCTTAACGCGTACACCTTGACCTTCTTTGAGGTGGTCACCCACGGTGTTGACACGCTCGTGGGCAATTTGCGAGATATGCAACAAACCATCACGGCCAGGCAATACGCTGACGATAGCGCCAAAATCAAGCAATTTAAGCACCGTGCCATCATAAACACGACCGACTTCGACTTCGGCAGTGATTTCTTCGATGCGCTTCTTCGCTAAATCACCGGCTTCTGTGCTCATGCAAGCAATAGTAACCGTACCATCTTCACCAATATCAATGGTCGTTCCAGTTTCTTCCGTCAGCGCACGAATCACGGCACCGCCTTTACCGATCACATCACGAATCTTCTCTGGATTAATCTTCAGGGTAATCATGCGTGGTGCAAAATCAGACAAGTCTTGGCGCACTTGCGGTACGGCTTGCTTCATGATGCCCAGAATGTGCATACGACCTTCTTGCGCCTGCACTAAAGCAGCGTGCATGATTTCCTTGGTAATCCCGGTAATCTTGATATCCATTTGCAATGCAGTGATACCTTGCTCGGTACCGGCCACTTTGAAATCCATGTCGCCCAAATGATCTTCGTCACCCAGAATGTCGGTCAACACAGCAAAACGGTTGCCGTCTTTGATCAAGCCCATGGCGATACCAGCCACATGCGACTTCACGGGAACGCCCGCATCCATCAAGGCTAAGCAACCACCACAAACTGAAGCCATGGAGCTAGAACCATTGGATTCGGTAATTTCTGAAACCAAGCGAATCGCATAGCTAAAATCTGCATCGCCTGGCAACACAGCCAGCAGCGCACGCTTGGCTAAACGACCATGGCCGATTTCACGACGCTTTGGCGTACCAACGCGGCCAGTCTCGCCCGTGGCGTAGGGCGGCATGTTGTAGTGCAGCATAAACGGATCGGAGAAATCGCCTTGCAGCGCGTCGATCTTTTGTGAATCACGTGCGGTGCCCAGCGTTGCAACCACCAAGCCTTGTGTTTCGCCGCGCGTAAACAATGCAGAACCGTGGGTACGCGGTAATACGCCGGTACGAATGGTAATAGGTCGTACGGTACGCGTATCGCGACCGTCAATCCGTGGCTCACCGCCGAGGATGCGGCTACGAACAACTTTTGCTTCGCTGGCGTGGAATAAATCTTTCACCGAATTTTGTTGCGTCGTGTCCATATCCGCTGTAATCAATTCACTGAATACACGCTCGCGAATTGCGTCAACCTGCGTCATACGCGCTTGTTTTTGCGTAATGCGATAAGCTTCTTGCAGTGCTGCATCGGTCAATTGGCTAACGCGATCTACCAAGGTGGCATCATGCTGCATCGGCTGCCAATCCCAAGGATCTTTACCGGCTTCTTCAGCAAGCTCGTTAATGGCTTTGATGACAGTTTGCATTTGTTCGTGGCCATACACGACAGCGCCCAGCATCACGCTTTCGGATAATTCCTGCGCTTCGGATTCAACCATCAATACCGCGTCTGCAGTACCCGCAACAACTAAATTCAAAGCCGAAGTTTCGAGTTCTGTCTTGGTCGGGTTGAGCAAATATTCGCCATTCAAATAACCGACGCGCGCTGCCCCGAGTGGGCCACTAAAAGGTACGCCGGAGATCGATAAAGCAGCGGATGCACCAATCAGTGCTGCGATATCCGCATCCACTTCGGAATTGGACGACATGACCGTCGCTACAATTTGCACTTCGTTATAGAAGCTATCTGGAAACAGTGGGCGAATCGGACGATCGATCAAGCGCGACGTCAGCGTTTCTTTCTCGGAAGGCTTGCCTTCGCGACGGAAGAAACCACCGGGGATTTTGCCCGCAGCATAAGTGCGCTCTTGATAATCGACGGTCAACGGGAAAAAGTCTTGTCCCGCTTTCACATTTTTTGCACCAACAACAGTCACCAATACACAGGTGTCATCCATATTCACCATCACAGCGCCGCTGGCTTGCCGAGCGATTTCGCCTGTTTCGAGGGTGACTTGATGTTTGCCGTAGGCGAAGGTTTTTTTTACGAGACTCAAAATTTTGATCCTTTATCAACAAACAAGCCCGCGGCGCGGGCTAAGCAAGGGCAAAAAAATAGGCGCGGTGATTACCGCGCCTAGCGAAGAATTACTTGCGCAGGCTGAGTCGTTCAATCAGGGTACGATAACGATCAGCACTTGAGCTTTTGAGATAATCTAACAACTTGCGGCGTTTGCTAACCAGCTTTAACAAACCACGGCGGGAATGATGATCCTTCCCATGTTCTTTGAAGTGGCCAGTCAGATGATTGATGCGGGCCGTCATCAGCGCAACTTGCACTTCTGGTGAGCCAGTATCACCTTGCGCTTGTTGATAATCGCCTACGATTTTTGCTTTGTCAGCAGTGGTTACAGCCATGTCAGTAGAGCTCCAGCGGAAAACGCGTATTTTACCTTTAATTTCGCCAATTTTTCAAGTCCTTTCAATAAATCTCTCATCTCACCGCTGTAGCACAATCAATCGTTTCGGGGCCAGCCTGCCTGCATCGTCTACTTCCCCGACTCCCATAAACTCATGTTTTTCATTGTATATTTTATATCGCTGTTGAAACTCGAGTTTCGGTTTCCAAACAGCTTGTCCCTGCCCCAGGTAATAAGACGCATCCTGATCCAATTCAATACTCGGCAGGCCCTCAACCAAGCAATCAGCGGGCAATAATTTGAGATCGCGTTCAGCTTCTGAAAACTGTTCAATCGACGCTAGCGGATAAGCATCCGCCACAGAAAAATTCCCAACACGCGTGCGCCGAAGCGCAATTAGATGCGCTCCACAACCAAGAAACTTACCGATATCCTCCGCCAACACGCGGATATAAGTTCCTTTACTGCAATCCACACTCAGACTAAAAACAGCACCTTGAACATCGATCAACGTGATGCGATATAGGTTAACTTCGCGCGCGGTTCGTTCAATTTCGATGCCTTGTCGCGCATATTTATACAAGGGTTGACCTTGATGTTTGAGCGCCGAATACATCGGCGGCGTTTGCATAATGGTTCCCGTAAACTGGCGTATCGCATGCTCGATATCAGCCTGGGTGGCGGTCGACGTTTGCTGGGTAAGAACCTGCCCCTCGCTATCGCCGGTATCCGTGGTTACGCCGAGCTTTATTACAACTTCATAGGATTTGTCAGCATCGGTAGGATATTGCGCAAACTTTGTGGCTTCACCAAAACAAATCGGTAATAAACCACTAGCTAAAGGATCTAAAATGCCGGTGAGCCCAGCTTTAGCAGCACGATACAAGCGCTTTGCATGCTGTAGCGCCGCATTTGAAGTAATGCCTATTGGTTTATCGAGTAGCAGGACGCCACTCACAGCACGTTTAATACGCTTCGGCTGCAAAAACTTAGTCTTCGGTAGGGTGAAGCGCGTCTTCAGCCACCGCGTCCGAGATCAATTTATCCAGCCGCATACCTTCTTCAATCGATACATCGTGAACAAAATGCAGCGCCGGCATAATCCGTAGTTTCATACGATGGGCGACCTGAGAGCGCAAATAGCCGGAAGCCGAATTGAGACCCAGCAATGCCTGCTGCAAGCGCGCTTGATCGCCCAACAATGAGAAAAAAACTTTTGCATGGGAATAATCCGACGTAACTTCTACGCCTGTCACGGTAATCATTCCCACCCGGGGATCTTTTAATTCAAGCTGAATCAGTTCGGCCAGTTCACGTTGGATTTGTTCCGCAACGCGGCGCGTACGAGAGGCGTCTTTAGGCATAAGCGTTAAAGCGAACGCGCTACCTCAACGACTTCATACGCTTCCAACTGATCACCTTCTTGGATCTCATTGAAATTCTTCAGCGACAGCCCGCACTCAAAATTAGCTTTAACTTCTTTGACATCATCTTTGAAGCGTTTAAGCGAATCGAGTTCACCGGTATGCAGCACAACGCCATCACGAACCACACGTACCATTGAGTTACGCTTGATGATTCCTTCAAGCACGTAGCAACCCGCAACTGCACCCACCTTGGAAATTCTGAACACTTGGCGAATTTCAACGACACCCAAGCTTTGTTCCTTCTTCTCAGGAGCGAGCATGCCGGACATCGCTGCTTTGATCTCATCAACCGCTTCGTAAATAATATTGTAATAACGAATATCGACTTCGTTAGTTTGTGCCAATTTACGGGCTTGCGCATCCGCACGTACGTTGAAGCCGAGAATCACGGCTTTGGATGCTAGCGCCAGATTGACATCTGATTCGGTAATGCCGCCCACCGCACCATGAATAACCAACACTTTCACTTCATCCGTCGAGAGCTTCGCCAAAGCATGCGTCAATGCTTCTTGTGAGCCTTGCACGTCTGCTTTAATAATGAGTGGCAACGATTTCGCTTCGCCCTCACCCATATTTTCAAACATATTCTCAAGTTTTGCCGCATGCAATTTGGCCAACTTCACATCGCGGAACTTGCCTTGTCGGAACATCGCAATTTCACGCGCCTTGCGTTCATCGACCAAGGACATCGCATCCTCACCGGCAAGTGGAACTTCCGTGAGGCCTAGAATTTCTACGGGAATCGACGGGCCAGCTTCCTTTACCGGTTTACCGTTTTCATCCAACATGGCGCGAACGCGACCGAATGCAGCGCCGGCCAACAAAATATCGCCTTGGCGTAATGTTCCAGACTGCACCAGAATCGTCGCAACCGGGCCGCGACCTTTATCGAGTCGTGATTCGATCACTAAACCTTTTGCCGGACAATCATGCGGCGCATTCAAATCCAGCACTTCCGCTTGCAGCAGGACACGTTCCAACAACGCATCGATACCTTGACCAGTCTTAGCTGAAACTTCAACGAACATGGTGTCGCCGCCCCACTCTTCAGCCACAACGCCTTGCGCTGATAATTCCTGCTTCACTCGTTCAGGATTAGCTTCCGCTTTATCGATTTTATTTACAGCAACCACTAATGGCACTTTTGCGGCCTTAGCATGATGGATCGCTTCAATCGTTTGCGGCATCACACCATCGTCTGCCGCCACCACGAGAATCACAACGTCAGTTGCGCGCGCACCGCGTGCGCGCATTGCGGTAAACGCTTCATGGCCCGGCGTATCCAGGAAGGTCACCATACCCCGTGGCGTTTCTACATGGTAAGCGCCAATATGTTGCGTAATGCCGCCGGCTTCACCGCTGGCGACGCGTGTGGTACGGATGTAGTCAAGCAAAGACGTTTTACCATGATCGACGTGGCCCATCACCGTAACCACAGGAGCGCGTGGCAGTTTCTCAACTTCCTTCGCTTGCGTATCTTCGAGATATGACTCGGGACTATCCAGTGCGGCTGGCTTCGCGATATGGCCCATTTCCTCCACCACAATCATGGCGGTTTCTTGATCCAGCACTTGATTGATGGTGACCATCGACCCCATCTTCATCAACGTTTTAATGACTTCGGCCGCTTTTACGGACATTTTGTGCGCCAGTTCGCCGACAGAAATCGTTTCTGCGACCAACACTTCGCGCACGACTGGCTCCGTCGGGGCGTTGAAGGTATGCGCGCCTTCGTCCTCAGATTTGTGCTTTGACGAACTCTTACGGCCGCGCCATGCAGTACCCGTACTTTCGCCACGCACTTTGAGTCCACGCTTCTTAGTGCCTTCGTCGACCCAGGTGGACGTTTTTGCCTTCTTCGCCCCTTTTTTACGCGCTGTCTCGCCTTCGGTGGGCTTCGTAATATGCAAAGTCCCATCGGTTTTTACTTCTGCGGCTACAGGTGCTGCGGCCGCAGGTTCAGCGACCGGTGCTGGCGCCACGGGAGCCGCAACCGGCGCGACTGGTTCGGCGGCAAGTGCAGCCGCTTCAGCCGCCGCTTTTTTACTGCGCGTACGGGTTTTTTTAGCTTCAACTTCTTGCTTCTGAAGCTCGATTAGGGCGGCTTGTTTGCGGGCTTCTTCTTCACGCATCGCCAACTGTCCCGCATCAATCACGGGTGTCGGTTCGGCTGGCTTCGCTTCTTTGGCTGGCGCCTCTACTTCAACGGCAGCTTCACGCTTAACAACCACCCGCTTTTTGCGCACTTCAACTTGAATGGTGCGCATCTTTCCGGTTGAATCCGACTTGCGTATTTCAGTCGTTTCACGTCGCGTAAGCGTAATCTTGCTGCGACCTTCTTTCACACCATGAGCACGGCGTAAATAGTCCAATAACTGTGTTTTGTCCTGCTCGGACAAGGCATCATCGTCGGCGCACTTCTCCACTCCAGCCGCTTTCAACTGCTCCAATAAAAGCGAAGCAGCAACACCTAGCTCAGTGGCAAATTGCGATACATTCATTTGTGGCATTCAAGCCTCTCCATCCGCACTCTATTTTAACTATTCGCCTGCTCAGCGCTAAACCACGGCGCACGCGCCGTCATGATTAGCGCTTTTGCGCGATCTTCGCTCATATCAATGATATCCAGCAAATCATCAACCGCTAAATCCGCCAACGCCTCTATGCTATCGATGCCATGTTCCGCTAATTGACGCACTGTTT
This sequence comes from Betaproteobacteria bacterium, assembly GCA_024641855.1. Lineage (GTDB taxonomy): Bacteria > Pseudomonadota > Gammaproteobacteria > Burkholderiales > Thiobacteraceae > RBG-16-58-11. Next base: position 14,957 of record JAHECG010000055.1, read on the forward strand.
CACTGTCCATGCCTTCCATCGTCGCCAGATCTTCTGCAACGTGCTCAACTTTTTCTTCGCTAGCAATTTCCGCAGTCAGCAACACATTGCGCGCACGGGCACGTAATTCATTGATGGTATCTTCATCAAAATATTCCATCTCAAGCATTTCACTCAGCGGCACATACGCAATTTCTTCTAGCGTAGAGAACCCCTCTTGCACCAAGACATCGGCGACTTCCTCATCGACATCCAGTTTTTCCATGAATTCATGCTTGATGCTGCTGGCTTCCGCAGTACTCTTTTGATCAGCTTCATCTGCGGTCATGATGTTTAATGTCCAACCAGTCAACTCAGAAGCCAAGCGTACATTTTGACCAGCACGGCCAATCGCCAGTGCAAGCTGTTCTTCAGCGACCACGACATCCATGCTGTGCTTTTCTTCATCTACCACGATGCTGCTAACTTCAGCTGGTGCCAACGCATGAATCACAAATTGCGCCGATTCCGGAGACCACAAAACGATATCGACGCGCTCGCCACCCAACTCACTGGTCACCGCCTGCACACGTGAACCACGCATACCGATACAGGTGCCCTGTGGGTCAATTCGTTGATCATTAGATTTCACGGCAATTTTGCCACGCGCACCCGGGTCACGTGCAGCCGCTTTAATCTCTATCAAGCCTTCTTCGATTTCTGGCACTTCTAGCTCGAATAACTTAACCAGAAATTCGGGGGCAATGCGTGAAAGAATGAGTTGCGGCCCACGAGCTTGGCGGTCGATTTTCAAAAGAAAGGCACGTACGCGATCGCCGATGCGTAAATTTTCACGCGGGATCATTTGATCACGCGGCAATACCGCCTCAATACGACCTGATTCGATAATGGCGTTTCCACGCTCCATGCGTTTGATCACACCCGTCACCAAATGCTCTTTACGCATTAGGAAATCAGAAAGAATTTGTTCACGCTCAGCTTCGCGAATTTTCTGCAAAATCACCTGTTTTGCAGTTTGCGCACCGATCCGACCAAACTCAATTGGCTCCAGATGCGCTTCATAAATCTCGCCCACTTGAATTTCTGAATTTTTTTGCACGGCTTCGGATAAAGGCATTTGACGACCTTCGTCCAAATACTCTTCATCCGCCACTACATCCCAGCGCCGGAAGCTTTCGTACGAACCTGTTTCACGATCGATTGCAACGCGAACCTCAACTTCATCGTGATGCAATTTCTTCGTGGCCGAAGCGAGTGCGAGTTCAAGTGCGGAAAACACAATTTCCCGATCAACATTTTTTTCTCGCGCTAACGCGTCGACAACCAACAAAATCTCGCGGCTCATACCACCACCTCCAATTAAATAGCCGGAACCAAACGCGCCTTATCGATATTATCCATCGCAAAGGACTTCCGTTCGCCATCCACTTCCATTTCTAAATTTCCACCCTGCATCGCACCCAAAATACCAACCACCTTACGACTACCTTCAACGGGTATTCGCAACTTCAGTTGGGCCTTCTGGCCACGAAAGCGTTCAAAGGCCTCTGCCGTTCGTAGAGGCCGATCTAAACCGGGAGATGAAACCTCTAACCGGTCATAGTCATAATCGAGATCTACCGCCAGTAAGCGACTCAAATGATTACTGACCGCAGTGCAATCTTCGATCGTTATTCCACCAGGCTTATCAATAAATACCTGCAACATTTTTCCACGATTGCCGAGATTTAAATCGACAAGTTCGTAGCCCAATCCAGGCAGCGTTTTTTCTAATAGCCCAAGCAAATCCATTTAATCACCACAAATAAAAAATGGGCCCACAGCCCATCTTTCCAATCTTCGCATTATAACAAATAAACAACGACTAAGAAAATGAAATTGGCGTAAAAGCTAAGATTAAGCCGCTTTCACAACAACGCATTCCGATTTGTTTTCACCGCAATAAATGCTAATCCAAAAACGCAAAAGCCCCACCTCGATAAGAGGCAGGGCTTTTGTTTATTGGGTGCCTGGCGGTGACCTACTTTCGCACGGGTAATCCGCACTATCATCGGCGCGGGCTCGTTTCACGGTCCTGTTCGAGATGGGAAGGGGTGGGTCCAAGCTGCTATGGCCGCCAAGCGTAACTGGCTGAGGTGTCGGGCGTCAGAGTTTTTAGGTCTGCGCTGTTTCCGGCACTTCGAATTTGTCCAAACTCTTTCGAGTTTGGCGGAAGAAATCGACATCGTTTGATTGCATACTTTTTTCAGGAATCGCACCTGAATCACAAGCTGCTTGAGGTGATAGGATCAAGCCACACGGGCAATTAGTATCGGTTAGCTTAACGCATTACTGCGCTTCCACACCCGACCTATCAACGTTGTGGTCTTCAACGACCCTTTAGGGGGATCAAGTCCCCGGGAGATCTCATCTTCAGGCGAGTTTCACGCTTAGATGCTTTCAGCGTTTATCTCTTCCGCATTTAGCTACCCGGCGATACCACTGGCGTGATAACCGGTACACCAGAGATGCGTCCACTCCGGTCCTCTCGTACTAGGAGCAGCCCCCGTCAAATCTCCAACGCCCACGGCAGATAGGGACCAAACTGTCTCACGACGTTTTAAACCCAGCTCACGTACCTCTTTAAATGGCGAACAGCCATACCCTTGGGACCGGCTACAGCCCCAGGATGAGATGAGCCGACATCGAGGTGCCAAACTCCGCCGTCGATGTGAACTCTTGGGCGGAATCAGCCTGTTATCCCCAGAGTACCTTTTGTCCGTTGAGCGATGGCCCTTCCATACAGAACCACCGGATCACTATGACCTACTTTCGTACCTGCTCGACTTGTCAGTCTCGCAGTCAAGCACGCTTTTCCCATTACAGTATCGAGACGATTTCCGACCGTCCTTAGCGCACCTTCGTGCTCCTCCGTTACACTTTGGGAGGAGACCGCCCCAGTCAAACTGCCCACCATACACGGTCCCCGATCCCGATAAGGGACCTAGGTTAGAACCTCAAACACACCAGGGTGGTATTTCAACGTCGGCTCCACCAGAACTAGCGTCCCGGCTTCAATGCCTCCCACCTATCCTACACAAGTCTGTTCAAAGTCCAATGTAAAGCTACAGTAAAGGTTCATGGGGTCTTTCCGTCTAGCCGCGGGTAGATTGCATCTTCACAAACATTTCAACTTCGCTGAGTCTCAGGAGGAGACAGTGTGGCCATCGTTACGCCATTCGTGCAGGTCGGAACTTACCCGACAAGGAATTTCGCTACCTTAGGACCGTTATAGTTACGGCCGCCGTTTACTGGGGCTTCGATCAAGAGCTTGCACCCCATCACTTAACCTTCCAGCACCGGGCAGGCGTCACACCCTATACGTCCACTTTCGTGTTTGCAGAGTGCTGTGTTTTTATTAAACAGTCGCAGCCACCTTTTCACTGCGGCCCCGTTCAGCTCCAGACGCGAAGTCCTTCACCTAATCGGGGCGCACCTTATCCCGAAGTTACGGTGCAAATTTGCCGAGTTCCTTCTCCTGAGTTCTCTCAAGCGCCTTAGAATACTCATCCTGCCCACCTGTGTCGGTTTGCGGTACGGTCTAAATATGACTGAAGCTTAGAGGCTTTTCCTGGAAGCGTGGGATCGATCACTTCGGCCACCAAGGTGGCACCGTTATCACGCCTCAACTAAGCCGCACGGATTTTCCTATGCAGCACGTCTACACGCTTGAACCGGGACGTCCAACACCCGGCTGATCTACCCTTCTCCGTCCCCCCATCGCATCATATTCAGGTACGGGAATATTAACCCGTTTCCCATCAGCTACGCATTTCTGCCTCGCCTTAGGGGCCGACTCACCCTGCGCCGATGAACGTTGCGCAGGAAACCTGGGGCTTTCGGCGAGGGAGCTTTTCACTCCCTTTATCGCTACTCATGTCAGCATTCGCACTTCCGATACCTCCAGCAAGGGTTACCCCTCACCTTCGCAGGCTTACGGAACGCTCTCCTACCACACATACTTACGTATGCATCCGCAGCTTCGGTTCATGGCTTGAGCCCCGTTACATCTTCCGCGCAGGACGACTCGACTAGTGAGCTATTACGCTTTCTTCAAAGGATGGCTGCTTCTAAGCCAACTTCCTAGCTGTCTATGCCTTCCCACATCGTTTTCCACTTAGCCATGTATTTGGGACCTTAGCTGGCGGTCTGGGTTGTTTCCCTCTTGACACCGGACGTTAGCACCCGATGTCTGTCTCCCATGAAATAACTCTTCGGTATTCGGAGTTTGCAATGGGTTGGTAGGGATGTGACTCCCCCCTAGCCATAACAGTGCTCTACCCCCGAAGGTCTATCATGAGGCACTACCTCAATAGTTTTCGGAGAGAACCAGCTATCTCCGGGTTTGTTTAGCCTTTCACCCCTATCCACAGCTCATCCCCTAACTTTTCAACGTTAGTGGGTTCGGACCTCCAGTGAGTGTTACCCCACCTTCATCCTGGCCATGAATAGATCACCCGGTTTCGGGTCTACACCCTGCGACTATGCGCCCTATTAAGACTCGCTTTCGCTTCGCCTACCCTATCGGTTAAGCTTGCCACAGAATGTAAGTCGCTGACCCATTATACAAAAGGTACGCAGTCACGGAACAAGTCCGCTCCCACTGTTTGTATGCATGCGGTTTCAGGATCTATTTCACTCCCCTTCCGGGGTTCTTTTCGCCTTTCCCTCACGGTACTGGTTCACTATCGGTCGGTTACGAGTATTTAGCCTTGGAGGATGGTCCCCCCATATTCAGACAGGGTTTCTCGTGCCCCGCCCTACTTGTCCCACGCCTAGTTCCACCACTCACTTTTCGCATACGGGGCTATCACCCACTATCGCTGGACTTTCCAGACCATTTTGCTAAATGAATGGCTAAAACGTGGAGGCTTGTCCGTGTTCGCTCGCCACTACTTACGGAATCTCGGTTGATTTCTTTTCCTTGAGCTAATTAGATGTTTCAGTTCGCTCAGTTCGCTCTACCTGGCCTATGTATTCAGCCAGGAGTGACCCTTGCGGGCCGGGTTTCCCCATTCGGATATCCACGGATCAAAGCTTCATTGCCAGCTCCCCGTGGCTTTTCGCAGGCTTGCACGTCCTTCGTCGCCTGTAACCGCCAAGGCATCCACCACATGCACTTATTCGCTTGACCCTATCACCTCAAACAGCCTATTCAACTGCTTGAGCTATAGTGCTCTCACGCTTGTGCTCGATTCCATCGGACATGCGATGAAATCGGTTAATGCAATCAAACCCAGTTTTGTCAGCCGTAAATTGCTCTACGACTAACCTTACTGTTGTCGACTTCTTCCAAATTTTTAAAGAACAGTTTCACTCGTAAGGAGTGAGGGGTGAGGCGTTAGGTGTAAAACCCGGGACTTCCGAGTTTTTACGCCTAACGCCTAACGCCTAACGCCTCACGGCATTTAATTGGTGGAGGATGACGGGATCGAACCGACGACCCCCTGCTTGCAAAGCAGGTGCTCTCCCAGCTGAGCTAATCCCCCATGTCCTGGTGGGCCTGGGTGGACTTGAACCACCGACCCCACGCTTATCAAGCGTGTGCTCTAACCAACTGAGCTACAAGCCCAGGTTTGCGCAGGGCCGTGGTCTAGGCGCTGATGACTGAGTAACACTCACTCAGCACTCAGTCCTCAGCCCTTTGTTCTAAACAGCCGATAGGTTGTGGGCACTTAATACCCAAGTTTGGGGAAGGCAGTCAGAGTACATAAGCACTCAGCTGTTCCCGATCTCTAGAAAGGAGGTGATCCAGCCGCAGGTTCCCCTACGGCTACCTTGTTACGACTTCACCCCAGTCATGAATCTCACCGTGGTAACCGCCCTCCTTGCGGTTAGGCTAGCTACTTCTGGTGAAACCCACTCCCATGGTGTGACGGGCGGTGTGTACAAGGCCCGGGAACGTATTCACCGCGACATGCTGATCCGCGATTACTAGCGATTCCGACTTCATGGAGTCGAGTTGCAGACTCCAATCCGGACTACGATCGGCTTTCTGGGATTGGCTCCCCCTCGCGGGTTGGCAACCCTCTGTACCGACCATTGTAT
>JAHECG010000056.1:0-16100 GCA_024641855.1 Betaproteobacteria bacterium
TAAGCGTCAGTTGCTGGGAAACTCGGAGCTGTAAGCTATGCTTCATTCTGTATGCGTTCTGGCCGGAAGCGCGACGGCGCGATGGCTATAGGCGAAAATGCTCGCCTAAGTAAACTTTCCTGACATTTTCATTATAAACAATTTCATCCGGTTTGCCGCTGGCCAGTACCAAACCCTCGTTGATGATGTAAGCGCGATCGCAAATCCCCAATGTTTCCCGTACGTTGTGATCGGTGATTAGAATACCAATACCGCGTCCGGAGAGAAAACGGATGATTTTTTGAATATCCAGCACCGCAATTGGGTCGACGCCAGCAAACGGCTCATCCAGCAGAATAAAACGTGGTTTCGTGGCTAACGCGCGCGCAATTTCTACGCGGCGGCGTTCGCCGCCGGAGAGACTCAAGGCTTGGGCGTCGCGCAGGTGCTCAATATTCAGGTCATGCAGCAATTCATCCAGGCGCAGCGCGATTTCTTCCGGCGGGATTGGCTGTAATTCGAGAATGGCCTGAATGTTTTCAGTCACGGTCAGTTTGCGGAAAATCGAAGCTTCCTGCGGCAGATAACTTAAACCCATGAGCGCGCGGCGGTGGATGGGAAGTGTGCTCAGATCTTCGTTATCCAGCAAGATGCGCCCGCTGTCCATCGGGGTGAGTCCGACCATCATATAAAAACTGGTGGTTTTTCCCGCACCGTTGGGGCCAAGCAGGCCGACCACGTCGCCACTGCTTACGGTGAGCGAAACGTCTTTAACGACCACTCGCGATTTATAGTGTTTGCGTAGATTGTTGACTTCTAATGTGCTCATGGGGGCGTCTGCAAAGGCAGCGTTAGTTAGGGGCGCTGATGCCGGGGCTGGGTTTTAACGGCAAGGCGTCACCCGATTTCGATGTTGGGGCCGGTGTTACCCGTTTGGGTTGAATGACAGCACGCACCCGACCCTTCGGGTTGTACTCGCTGGCCGCTTCTTTGCCGCCGAGCACGCGGTAGGATTCGGTTTGTCCGTCATAGGTAATCAGATTGCCGCGCACTTCATCATGGCCACGTTTGATGCGGGCCTGGGTGTGCATTTCTACTTTTTCACGCTTGGCATCATAGTCAATACGTTGCGCCCAACCTTCGGTGAATTCATCTGCGCCATCGGCTTTTTGTTTGAAATAAGCGGGAGTGCCATTCGCGGTCGTTTTGGATAAACCTTCGTCGTCCTGAACCACCACGAGTTTATCGGCGGTGATGAGGAGCGTACCTTGGGTAAGGCGCACATTACCTTGATATACGCTGACTTTGGTTAAATCATTGATATCTACAGTATCGGATTCCAAATTCACCGGTTTGTCGCGGTCGCTACGTTCCGCCAGTACGGGTAAGGTGATAGCCAACAGTGTAGCGCCGCAAAATAGGGCAAGACGATTAACGGGGAGGTGGGGCATAGCGGGCCTTTACGCGCGAAAGTAATTTAAATTCATGTTTATCTTTGTTCAATTTTAAGCCAACCGCCGTAATATGGGTATGCGCATCTTGAATAACTACAGGTTTATCGGTTTCGGCGAAACTTTCTTCAGGAATGATGTGTAAGTAGGTCGTGTTTAGCGTTAATTCCGAAGCCTTAGCATACGCTTCACGCACCACCCGGACTTGATCGCGAAAATAGGCATGGTCCCCATCTTCGGTCAAGGTTCCGCGCTGCGCATACATATGAAAAGGCGCAGATTTTTGGTTAAAACCGATGAAATGTGGGCGTTCCAGCGCTGTCGTGAGATCGTCGGGGAAATGCGTCATTTTAACCGCCGCTAAGGTGAAATGCGGTTGGCCGGTTAAATCGAGCTTGATGGCATTGAAATTTTCAACGATGTAATCGGGTTCATGGCGTGTGCTGCCATCCAATTTTGGCCCCGCAGGCTGCACGACGCGATCTAGCCACAAGGTGAGTCCGGTGAACAGCACCAAGAACGCCAAGGTGGCTATAGCGGGCAGGTTTTTGTTCATTTCAAATAAGGGGCGAGTTGGGTATCCAGAGTGCCTTGTGCGCGCATGATGAGTTCGCTGACCTCGCGCGCCGCGCCTTTGCCGCCGGGTAGTCGGGTCACATAGTGAGCATATTGCTTGACGCTCTCCAGTGCGCCCGGCACGGTAAGCGATAAACCACTCCGGCGCATCATTGGCAGGTCAACCACATCGTCGCCCATGGACGCGACTTGCTCGGTGCTGTAGCCAAGGCGCTTGGTCAGTTCGACGAAGGCGTCGAGCTTGTCTTCAACGCCTTGATAGAGGTGTTCGATATTCAGGTTCTTGACGCGGTGATGCATCAGTTGCGAATGGCGGCCGGTAATGATGGCTATCTCGACGCCACTTCTTTTCAGCATCTTAATGCCGTGCCCATCGAGCGCAAAAAACGCTTTGGTTTCCTGACCGTCGTCGGTCAAATATAAAGAGCCGTCGGTTAATACGCCATCGACATCGAACACGATGAGTTTGATTTTGGACGCGCGCGCCGTAATTTCTTGATCGGTGAGCGGGGTGGTGAGCGGGGGAAAAGGGATCACGTGTTGTTTCCTAAAGAGCGTTAAATAATGCCGGCACGCATTAAGTCATGCATGCTGATCGCGCCTAGCAGATGGTTGTCGTCATCCAGCACGAGCAGGGCATAAACTTTGGTTTCCTGCATGAGTTTTACGGCCTCGACCGCTAATTTGTTGGCAGTGATATAGCGCGGATTGCGCGTCATGACTTGGTGTACGGGCGTGGCGCGAATATCCAATCCCTGATCCAAGCCACGACGCAAATCACCATCGGTGTAGACGCCAGTGACACGGCCTTGCGCATCCAGTACCGCGGTCATCCCCATCCCTTTGCGGGAGATTTCTAGAATCGCCTCACGCACCAATGTGCTTTCAGCCACATGCGGCAGGGCGTCGCCTTGACGCATGACGTCGACGACATGCACCAGTAAGCGCTTGCCGAGTGCGCCACCGGGGTGGGAGCGGGCAAAATCGTCGGCACCGAAGCCGCGTGAGTCGAGCAAGGCGATGGCGAGTGCATCGCCTAAAGCCAGGGTTGCGGTGGTGCTGGCGGTGGGCGCGAGGTTGTGTGGGCAGGCTTCTTTTTCCACGCTGACATCGAGATGGACATCCGCTTCGCGTGCCAGACTGGAACGCGGATTGCCGGTGAGCGAAATTAATTTTGCGCCGGTGCGCTTCAAAATCGGCACGATGGTCAGCAGCTCCGCGCTTTCACCGGAGTAAGAGAGCGCGATTACGACATCGTCTTGCGTGATCATGCCCAAGTCGCCGTGGCTGGCTTCGGCCGGGTGCACAAAAAATGCGGGCGTACCGGTGCTGGCCATGGTGGAAGCGATTTTGCGTGCGATATGGCCCGACTTACCCATGCCACTGACGACGATACGGCCTTTGCAGTCCAGGATGATTTGCACGGCGGCAAGGAAGTCGCGGTCGATACGGGCGATCAAGGCCTGCACGGCTGCGGCCTCAATGCGCAATACTTCGCGCGCCAAGTCGAGCGCCTCGCCCGTGAGAGATGGAGATAAGGGGGATGGTTGAGCAGTCATAGTCGTGCAGTATAGCAAGAAGCGCTGCCCCCAGCCGCACTTAGCGCAGCGGAATGTGTCGTCATGCATTGGCAGCTTGAGATCAATCCCGCATACTCGCAGCTATGAATGCGTTGGCATCCGTTTTAGTGTTGCTTGGTAGTGCGGTGGTCGTCGTGGCGTTATTTCGCGTGCTGCGGCTACCGCCTTTGCTCGCCTACATCTTTGTGGGAGTGACCATTGGCCCGAATGGGCAAGGCTGGATTCCGGCCAGTGCGCAAACGCAGGCATTGGCTGAATTTGGCGTGGTGTTTTTAATGTTCACGATTGGTCTCGAATTTAGTTTGGGACAATTAAAAGCCATGCAGCGCTTGGTGTTCGGTTTGGGTGGCGCGCAAGTTGTGTTGACCACGCTGGTGATTTTGGGCTTGTGCTTGTCTTGGGGTTTGGATTGGCGGGTGGGGTTGGCGCTGGGTGGTGTTCTTGCGATGTCCTCCACCGCGATTGTCAGCAAGCTGTTGGCCGAGCGCGTGGAATTGCATTCGGCGCATGGCCGTCAAACCATGGGGATCTTGCTATTCCAAGATTTGGCTGTGGTGCCGTTTTTGGTGTTGATCCCCGCTTTAGCCAAAGGTGGAGATGGCTTGTTTCTGGAACTGGGCTTGGCCTCGATCAAAGCCGCTATCGCCTTAGCGCTGATTCTGTATTTTGGCCAAAAGCTCATGCGCCCTTGGTTTAATGCCATTGCCCGGCACAGAATCAGTGAGCTGTTCATGCTCAATGTATTACTGATCACCTTGGGCTTAGCCTATCTCACGCAGTTGGCCGATCTTTCACTCGCGTTGGGTGCTTTTTTGGCGGGTGTGTTGATTTCAGAAACGGAATATCGCTATCAAGTCGAAGCGGACATGAAGCCCTTCCGAGACGTTTTATTGGGTCTTTTTTTCATCACCATCGGCATGCAGCTCGATCTCGGTATGTTGGTATTGCATGCGGGTTGGGTTGCGCTGGTATTGCTGGGTTTATTGTTCGGTAAGTTGACGGCGATTTTCTTGTTGGCACGCGTTTTTGGCAGTAATGCCGGTGATGCGCTACGCACTGGCTTGACGTTGGCGCAAGCGGGAGAATTCGGTTTCGTACTGTTAGCCGAAGCCGGCAAAATTCCGATGCTACAACCTGCGGCGATGCAAATCGTACTCGGCGCGATGTTGCTGTCCATGGTGCTGGCGCCATTATTAATTCACTTTCGCGAAGCCATCGTTAAAAAATTAATCGCCGGTGAATGGATGAGTCAAGCGGCGAAATTGCATGAAATCGCCGTCAAAACTTTTAGCGTGCAAGGCCATGTGATTGTTTGCGGCTATGGCCGCAGCGGCCAGAATTTGGCGCGCTTCTTGGAGCGAGAACAATTGCCGATGATCGCGCTTGACCTGGATCCCGCGCGCGTCAAGATAGCGGCGGCGGCGGGTGAGAGCGTTGTGTATGGCGATGCGGCAAAGGCGGAAGTGTTGCAAGCGGCGGGTATTGCCCGTGCCCGTGCGGTGGTGGTGACCTATGCCGACGTACCCTCGGCGATGCGCGTGATCGGTGCGGTGCAGGAAGCCAACCCGCAAGTGCCGGTCATCGTACGCACCGTGGACGATGCAGAATTAGATAAGCTGCTTAAAGCCGGAGCTACCGAAGTTGTTCCGGAAGTTTTAGAAGGTAGCTTGATGCTGGCTTCACATGCCTTGATCTTGCTCGGCGTGCCTTTGGCGCGCGTGCTGCGCTCGGTGCGCGAAGTGCGGGAAAATCGCTACCATTTATTAAAAGGCTTTTTCCATGGTGCGACCGATGAGCCGGAAGAAGCTTTGGCGGAACATATTGAACCACGCTTATATACGGTTACCTTAAGCCAAGAGGCGGCGGCGTTGGGAAAAACGCTAGCAGAGTTGGATTTGGGCGGTTTGAATGTGACGGTTTCAGCGGTGCGACGACATAATATCCGTGGCGTCGATCCACAACCGGATACGCGCTTGGAAGCAGGGGATGCGGTGGTGCTACTCGGGCGACCGGCGGCGTTAGCCGCGGCCGAGCTGAGGTTGAAAGGGGATTAGAACAGGGATGTGCCGCCGCAAACTGTTTGGCCGCCAGATACATCCCAGGCATTTTCGGCAGTCACGCAGGTCGCTAAAGCCGAATCATATGTGCTGAAACGAAAGGCGCCCGTAATGGGGCTGCCATCGTCAATTTTACGGTCAACTTCTGCCAATATAGTGCTGGGAATGTTCTTTCCAGTCTTGATGTTGGTAACTTTAGTGGTTGTGCCTGTCGGGTAGTATGCGGCATCGTAAATCAACTGCATGAAGCCACCAAATGGGTTGGTTGGTGTATTGGCAGCTGATGCTGATGTTTCGGTGCCGTTGGTATCGTAGGCGCCGGTAATAAATCCTGCTTTGGACAGATGTAGCCAAGCAACATATGGCTCGGTTGTTGTGTCGATCAGGCCACTCTGGTCGCCGCCGCATTTGTTGCCAGCCGCGCACTTTGCAGTGGTCATGCCGGGGATATTTTGCTGTGCAAGGTTGTCAGGGTAGTCGCCGGGAATCCCTCTATAACGATCTTGGAAACCAAAGTATGCTGCTTTAATCCCGTCTTGCTGGGCGATGATATTGCGAACTCTTGCATTTGAAATCAGCTCCTGCCCCTTAAGAACGCCACCCAGCAAGAGGCCGATAATCACCAGCACAATCGCGATTTCGATCAGTGTAAAACCCTGTTGTTGTTTGCGCATCCTCTGCCCTTTTAAATTATGGGGTTATAGTCGAGTAAGTTTAAGCAAAAGTGATGCCATACATAAAGTTGAGTAGCTAAGTATGGTTTTCTATAGATATCAATTGGTTGAATAACTATTGCAAGGCCTGAAATAGGGCGAAAGGCAGGCTGGTGACGAAATGTCAACGAGCCTGCCGAGGTTTTGACGCTGCTGCAACCATATCCTGGTAGCGTTCTGTTAGAAAATGATTTTCTTGCGGGTCGGTAATGCTGCCAGTGGCGAGTAGCGCGCCAAGCTCTATTTTGGCTGCTTCGATTTCACCTATATCCTCCAGGAGAAAAATTGGCATCTGGCTTGCCCAGTGAGGAATGTTCGCGTCTTTTGCGTGGACTTGAATAGCGCGGGCATAAGTCAGCGCCAACGGTAGATCGTGCAGGCGGTGTTTGGCGATCAGGGCAGCGTGTGCCAGAAAGCGCCAGCGTTGCGCTGGTGCGGCTAGAAATTGGCGATAGGTAAAATCCAGCATCTTTCGCTGTCGAATGGGGTCTGGTACTTGGGCGTACAGGTGGCTCGCCATCAGCAGGGGGTATTGCGCGTTTGGATCAAGCGCCAGCAAGGTGTCGAGCCATGCAGTTAACCGAGCATAATCCAGGGCGGCGAAGGGGATGCTGACGCCGGGTTGATTATCGAATGCTTGTAAACGTAAGGACAGCAGGCCGCTGGCGGTAATTGGTTCGTCGAGGGTGGCCAGTCGGATGCTAGTTGCGTTGGGCGGGAATGTTAAAGATTCGGCGCTGGCGATTGGCGCTGCTTGCTGGGTTCGCCAACTAATCTGTAACGCAAGCAGCAAAACGATGCCGAGGAAAAGGGTGCGCGGAACCGCTTGCAGAGAGCGTTCTTGCATGGCGCGCTGTTACAGATTCTTTCGATACAAATCGAACATCGTCGCACTTGTGACCAACGCAACAAAAATCAGAGTTTGCAATGCTAATCCGGGTAATGCCACTAGGTTTGCACTGAGTCCATCGACTAGCCAGCTGGTTTGCGCAAATTGATCTAGACGTGGCAACAGCAGCGCAAGTGCGTCCAATAATCCCGTCATATAGCGGTGTGAAAGCGCTGCCGCGTTTAGGCTGGAATGGCTGATCAATTGAATCGCCGCCAGGCTCTTGGCTAAGACGTAAAAGCTGACCGTGAACAACAAGCCGCCAGTCACGCTACGCAAGCTAATGCCACAAAACAGGCTAACCGCAGCAATCATCCACGCTTCCATCATCAATGAAGTTACCCAGTAAGACCAGACTACGGGTGGTGCGAGCAGGGCTAAGGGTAGCGAGCACGTGAAGGCGACCAGCATGGCGACCAGGCTGAGCCCTGCCACTTTGCCCAGCACAAAATGACTGCGCGGCACATCCATGGCCAACACCAGCGCAGGCACTTTGTCGTTGAACTCGCGTTGCAGGCTGCTGATAATGAACGCGGCCGTGAGCAACGCGCTGGTGATCCGCAACAGCGTGGCTAAAAAAGCCAGTTGAATGCGCTGGCTGTCGGTAATAGCTAATTCGCGCACCAAGAAACTGGCCAGGAACACCACGGTCACTGCGCTCAGCACGAGCCAGGACAAGCGGCTGCGCGTAGCTTCGAGCAGGGTAAAGCGAGCGATGGCCAAGATTTTGTGCATAGAGCGCCGATGGTATCAAATTAATGAAAATCTGGGTGTGCTCGGCGTGGCCGTGGTTTAATGCAATTTTTCGCACCAAATAACTGTTTGTTAACCGCCAAGACGCCAAGGACGCCAAGAAAAATTTTATTTTTAGAAGCGGGATATTGAGCCTTAAGCTTTCTCTGTGTGCTCTGTGGTAAATGTTTTTTCATTGCGCTAACTAGACTTGTTGGAACCAGATACCTATGACTGAAACACAACGATCAACGATCAATGATTGGGCCAATAACCATCCGCATTGGTGGATGGGGTCGATGCTCCTGACGCTGCATTTGGCGCTGGCATGGGGTATTGAAACGTGGTGGGCGCGTGGTTTGATGCTGGCGCATTTCGGTTTTTTCCTGATGTGGCAGCCAGTGTGGCGCGCCGATCGCGAAATTTCCGCTTCTTCGGCGTTGTTGATTATTGGTGCGGGTTCGGTGCTGGGGTTTGTCGCAAGCTGGTGGTTGGCCGCGTTGTGGGTAGGCGTGTTGGTTGGTTTAGTCGGTGGTAGAGCCTTTAGTACAGAAATTGCACGACAGCACGCCGCCAGCTTAATCGCCTTGCTGTATTTATTGGGTATCTTGCTAGGTTGGGTTGTGCCGCATTTGTTCGCGGATTATCGCGAAGTCGAAGCGCTGGTTTGGTTGATGCGCTATGGCTGGATGGCGCTGCCGCTTGCGTTGCTGATAATTCCTCAGCAACGTAGCACCCAGGCCGCGCATGCGGTCGACTTTATATACAGTGTGATGTTGTTTTTGATGGTGCTGGTACTGGTGCTCGGCAGTTTTGCCTTGAAGTTAGTAACCAAGGGTGATTACTTGATCGCCTTGGCGCAAACGTTGCTGGGCTTGGCGTTGATGTTATTGCTGTTGGCTTGGCTATGGAAACCGCGTGCGGGGTTTGCCGGATTTGGGCAATTGTTGTCACGCTATTTTTTGAGCGTAGGTTTGCCGTTCGAGCAATGGATTCAAAACCTAGCGCATTTGGCCAATGCGGAACGGGAACCGGAAGTTTTTTTACAGCGTGCCATGCAAGAAATTCAAGGCTTGCCGTGGGTGGCCGGCGGCGTTTGGCGTAATCTGGATAACACTGGTGAATTCGGTCTAAAAACCCAGCATAAAATCGACATCGAAGTACATCGCTTGCACTTAAGTTTGTATACGCGCGGTCGAGTATCGCCTTCTTTAGTGGTGCATGTGCGACTGCTCACGGGTTTGCTGGATTTTTTTTATGAGGCCAAGCTCCGTGAAAAACTGCAACGCCAAAATGCTTATGTACAGGCCATTCACGAGACTGGTGCGCGCTTAACTCATGATGTGAAAAATCTACTGCAATCGCTGACCGCCTTGTGTTCCGCCGCCGAACATACCGAAGCGGGGCAGGCGGAAGCGTTGCAAATGTTGATCCAACGTCAATTGCCTTTAATCACGCGACGCCTGGATTTCACACTAAAAAAACTCAAGGCACCACACATGGTGGGACGTGAAGAAATTGCTGCGGGTGAATGGTGGCAAAATTTGCACACGCGTTACGCTTCCCATGGTGTGCAATTTGAACTCGACGGCGCTTTGGATGGCTGTTCCATTCCTGCCGAATTATTTGATAGCGTGGCCGACAACTTGTTGCAAAACGCAATTAAAAAACGTGGCATGGAAGCAGGCGTCGTGATCCGTGCGCATTTTGTACCGGCGCATGGCGGCGCCTTGCAAGTGTTGGATAGTGGTAGCCCGATGCCGATGGAAGTTGCGGCGAAACTGTTCGATGCGCCGGTCGCATCGCAAACCGGCCTTGGCATCGGTTTATATCAATCCGCGCGCCAAGCCGAACAACTGGGATATCGCTTGCGTGTGGCGCAAAACGAATCGGGTCACGTTGGGTTCGAGTTGAGTTTGGTACCGGCGGCGGCTTAAGGAAGTTTGCCGGCGGCAACCATGCGGTTAAAGAGGATGTTGGGCGAGAGCCAGCTGACGATGTCGTCGAATTCTGCAGAGGTCGCGCCGGGGCCGACATAAACGTGACTGACGAAAGTGTTGTCGAATTTTGTATTTGTTGCTACCGTCGTATTTTCCAATTCGTCGGCGCCACCCGGTGGTTGAATCACGCCATTTTTTCCCGAAGAGTAAATCACGGCTGGAATATTTGAGGCTAGTATTGTGCCGCATGCGGCATCGGTGCAAACCCGTAGGATGCCACTAGCAGTGCCGGTAGTAGACAAGGAAATGGCGCCCGCAAAAGCACCATTGACCCGATACTGAAAGCGCTGACCCCAAGCATCTGTGTTGGCAACGCCGAGATCAACCCAAGGAAGGTTGCCGCCAATGGATTTCGAAGCGACCGCAGACGTAGAGCAATCGTCAGCTACGCCGTCGCCGCTAGTGTCCGGACAAGGAAGTTGACCATGCGTAATTGCATACCCAAGTAATGCTTCCTTAATTTCCTCCAAGCTCTTCTGCGTCTCTGCAATTCGTCTTTGCTCTACTTGCGTCGCAAACGGCACCAACAAGCCACCCAGCAATAGTGTAACGATCACCAACACAAACGCCATTTCGATGAGCGAAAAACCAGATTGATTTTTCATGGCTCTTCCTTGGGCGCGGGTGGGCGTTTGGCGATGGTAACGTTGACGGTATAGGCTTTAGTTTTACGTTGTACGGCAACCTGCGCTTGGGCGCCGGGTGCGAGTTGCGCAACATAAGTCAGCAAGGCGGCTGAATCAGGCAAGGTTTTTCCGTTCACGCCCAACAAAATATCGCCAGGTTGAATCCCCGCGCGGTCGGCGGGGCCGTTACGCAAAACGCCTACGACCAAGGTGCCAGGGACGTTCGGTAGGTTGAATGCTTGTGCGGTTTCCGGGTTCATGTCGCGCATCGATACGCCCAACCAGCCGCGAATCACTTCGCCATGTTGGATGATCTGCTGCATGACTTTCTGGGCTAGGTGCTCGGGAATGGCAAAGCCGATCCCTTGCGAACCACCGCTTTTGGAGAAGATTGCGCTATTCACGGCGATCAAATTGCCGTGGATATCCACCAAGGCGCCGCCGGAATTTCCGGGGTTGATCGGTGCATCGGTTTGAATGAAATCTTCGAAGGTGTTGATGCCCAGGTGCGAACGTCCTAAGGCGCTGATGATCCCCATGGTCACGGTTTGGCCGACGCCAAAGGGATTACCGATGGCAAGGACGACATCCCCGACTTCCGCTTTCATGGCGTTACCGAAGGTGATGGTGGGTAGGTTTTTGAGATTGATGCGGATTACCGCTAAATCGGTTTCCGGATCGGAGCCGACAATTTTGGCGGGCGCCGTGCGACCATCGGACAACAAAACTTCAATTTCATCCGCCGCGGCCACGACATGGTGGTTGGTCAGAATGTAGCCTTCGCGGCTGACGATCACACCCGAGCCTAGGCTGGATACGCGTTGTGTTTGCTGCGGAATTTGGTCGCCGAAAAAGCGCCGGAAAAACGGATCCGCTTCCAGCGGGTGACGCTGTGAGCGTACCTGTTTACTCGTGTAGATATTGACTACCGCAGGCATGGCCTTTTTGGCGGCTGCACGGTAGGATGCAACGGGAGCTGTGGCAGTCGAATCGGGTGCAACCTTGATCTGTGCGGGCTGATTTAAAACAATCGCTGCGGATGTGGGTTGTGCACGGAAGCTGAGCCACTCCGGTTTGAAGACCGAAACCACCAACAACATCGCCACCAAGAGCGTGGTGATCTGCGCGAACAATAACCAAAGTTTTTTCATAACGAACTGAGCAACCTTAAATATGCAGCGAACCGAGTTGGAGCATTATACCTGCGCGTTACTCGACACTGCGCGCTTCCGCGACTATAGCCCGAACGGCTTGCAAATTCAGGGGCGCGACGAAGTGCGCAAAATCGTCACCGGCGTCAGTGCCAGTTTGGCCCTGATCGAACAAGCCATTCAACGCGATGCAGATGCAATCTTGGTGCATCACGGCTATTTTTGGAAGAATGAAGATGCGTGCATCGTTGGCGTAAAACAAGCCCGCATCAAATTATTACTGACACACGATATTTCTTTGTTCGGGTTTCATCTGCCGCTCGACGCGCACCCCACGATGGGCAATAACGCGCAACTCGGCCAACGTTTAGGCTTTCA
Source organism: Betaproteobacteria bacterium (assembly GCA_024641855.1). Taxonomy (GTDB): domain Bacteria; phylum Pseudomonadota; class Gammaproteobacteria; order Burkholderiales; family Thiobacteraceae; genus RBG-16-58-11. The sequence continues at coordinate 12,133 of JAHECG010000056.1, forward strand.
ACTCGAAGGCTGGGCCGGTGAGCAGAATTTGATCGCTTATGGTGCTTTGCCCGAAGCCTTAACCCTGGAGGCGCTCAGCGCACGCATTGGAGAACGCCTGCAGCGGCCCCCCGTGGCGATTGGTATTCATGACCGTCCGATCCGCCGGATTGCTTGGTGTAGCGGTGGTGCACAGGGTTATTTCGAGCAAGCAGCCGCTTTGGGAGTGGACGCTTACTTAACTGGAGAGGCTTCTGAACAGAACGTTCACTTCGCCCGAGAAAGCGGGGTCGCGTTTATAGCCGCAGGCCATCATGCTACGGAACGCTATGGGATTCAGGCCTTGGGTGAGCATTTGGCCGCGCATTTCGGTTTACACCACGAATTCATCGAAATTCCCAATCCAATCTGAGTCTTAAGTAAACAAAACCACGTCAGGCTTTAACTTGGTAGGGTTTTTTTGCTAAAATGCCCGCTTTTGTCTGTAGACGTATCTTTTTAACAATGTGGCAACAACTTACATTACGGGGATGGGGTTATGAGCAATAACGAAATCAACCGCACCCGGCGCAATCTGATACTCGCGACGGCAGCAGTCGGCGGTGCAGGCGTGGTGGCGGCAGCATGGCCATTCGTCGCCAGCATGACGCCAAGCGCCAGGGCCAAAGGCTTGGGCGCGCCGGTCGAGGTAGATATCAGCAAATTGGAGCCGGGCGCAAAACTGACAGTGGCATGGCGCGGTGCGCCGGTGTGGATTATTTCTCGCACCAAAGAAATGCTGGATCTGCTGGCCAAGCACGACGATAACCTCACCGACCCTAAGTCCGAAGGTTCCGTCCAGCCTGATTATTGCAAGAACCCCCATCGTTCGATTAAGCCTGAGATTATGTTGGCCGTTGGTATTTGCACCCACTTGGGTTGTTCGCCAAGCGACAAGCTCAAGCCTGAATCCGATAACGAAACTGGCCCGAATTGGGGCGGCGGTTTTTATTGTCCCTGCCACGGTTCACGTTTTGACTTGGCGACCCGTGTTTACAAAGGTTCGCCCGCTCCGACCAACCTCAAGATTCCGCCCCATAAGTATCTTTCCGATACGCGGATTTTGATCGGCGATGACGGCAAGGGAGCGTAAGCCATGATGAATAAATTACAACAATTGTTAGGTTGGATCGACGATCGTTTCCCGCTCACCGCGACTTGGAAACAACATCTTTCTGAGTACTACGCACCGAAAAATTTCAACTTCTGGTATTTCTTCGGTTCCTTGGCCTTGTTAGTGCTGGTGTTGCAAATCGCCACCGGCGTTTTCTTGACCATGCATTACAAACCCGATGCATCCTTGAATGCCGCAGGCGTATCCGTGGCCTTCACCTCCGTCGAATACATCATGCGCGACGTGGATTGGGGCTGGCTGATTCGCTACCTGCATTCCACCGGCGCCTCCATGTTTTTCGTGGTGGTGTACTTGCATATGTACCGTGGCTTAATTTACGGTTCTTATCGCAAACCACGTGAACTGATCTGGATCTTCGGTTGCTTCATTTATGTTGCGCTGATGGCTGAAGCTTTCATGGGCTACTTGCTGCCATGGGGTCAAATGTCGTTCTGGGGTGCACAGGTGATCATCAACTTGTTTGATGCGATCCCGTATATTGGCCCCGATCTGGCGATTTGGATTCGCGGCGACTTCGTGATTTCCGATGCGACGTTGAACCGCTTCTTCGCGTTCCATGTCATCGCAGTGCCATTGGTACTGCTGGGCTTAGTGGTGATGCACTTGGTTGCTTTGCACGAAGTAGGCTCGAACAATCCTGACGGTATCGAGATCAAAAAGCACAAAGATCCCAATACCGGCATTCCTTTGGATGGCATTCCTTTCCACCCCTATTACACGGTGAAGGATATCTTGGGTGTTGCTGTGTTCTTGATCGTGTTCTCCGTGATCTTGTTCTTCACGCCAGAAGTTGGCGGCTACTTCCTGGAAGCCAATAACTTCGTACCGGCCGATCCGTTCAAGACGCCAGAGCACATCGCACCGTTGTGGTACTTCACCGCGTTCTACTCGATCTTGCGCGCAGTACCGCCGATGTTCGGTTCGCAATTCCCGGGCGTGATCGCCATGGGTATGGCCATCGTCGTGATGTTCCTGTTGCCTTGGTTGGACCGCTCCCCAGTGAAGTCGATTCGCTACCGTGGCGCAGTGTACAAATGGGCCTTGGCATCATTCGTGGTCGCTTTCTTGGTGCTGAGTTATCTGGGTACGCAATCGGTATCGCCGACCAAGACCTTGCTGGCGCAAATTTTCAGCGTCATTTACTTCGCGTTCTTTATTTTGATGCCGTGGTATACACGCATGGATAAAACCAAGCCGGAACCAGAGAGGGTTACATCATGCTGAAAAAAATAATCCTGGCTGCGTTGTTGAGCATGCCGCTATTGGCCCAGGCCAGCAGCGAAGTCAAACTGGATCACGTGCAAACCAATGTCGAGGACAAGTTGTCCTTGCAACGCGGCGCACGGACCTTCGTGAACTACTGCGTAGGCTGCCATAGCGCGAGCTTCATGCGTTATTCGCGCTTGGAAGATATCGGCCTGACGGAAAAGCAGATCGTGGCCAACCTGATGGTCACCGGTGAAAAGCCGGTGGAAACCATGACTGCCACTTTGCGTCCTGCGGATGCGAAGGAATGGTTTGGTGTGGCGCCTCCTGATCTGAGTTTGATTGCGCGTTCCCGTGGCGCAGATTGGTTGTATACCTATCTGCGTACGTTCTACCGCGATCCTGCCCGTCCGACTGGTTGGAACAACACGACTTTCCCCAGTGTTGCCATGCCGCATGCCTTATGGGATCTGCAAGGCGAGCAAGTGCTGAAAGAGGAAGCGCCCAAGCATGAAGCCAAAGCTGAAGCCGGTCACGAAGGCCACGCTGAAAAGCACTTGGTATTGGATAAGCCGGGCAAACTCAGCCCAGCCGAATACGATGCTGTGGTCAAAGACTTGGTGAACTTCACGGTTTACATGGGTGAGCCAGCGCAAACCAAACGTAAGATCACCGGTATTTATGTGCTGTTCTTCTTGTTTGGCTTAACGATTTTGGCGTACTTCCTGAAGAAAGAATTCTGGAAAGATATCCATTAATTCGTAGGTTGAATTCCCAGACTAAAGCCGTAATCAATTAGTTTGGGGGTGGGATTTTCCCACCTAAGTTTGTTATTCGAGCCACGTTTAGACGTGGCTCATTTTTCTGCTAAATCGAATCGAGATAATCGCTATGATGAATTTGTACTCCGGCACGAAAGACCCTTTCAGCCAGCGCTGCCGTATCGTGCTGTACGAAAAAGGCATGGATTTTCAAATTATCGACGTGGACGTGGAAAACATGCCGGAAGATATCGCGGTCATGAATCCCTACAACCGCGTGCCTGTGTTGGTTGAGCGCGAGTTGATTTTGCACGAAGCCAATATCATCAACGAATATATCGACGAGCGTTTCCCGCATCCGCAGTTGATGCCGGTTGACCCCGTGATGCGTGGTCGTGCCCGTTTATTTTTGCACCGTTTCGAGAAAGAGTTGTTCTGCCATATCGATACCCTTGAAACCGCAGGTAAGCGTGAAGCCGACAAAGCGCGTGCCGTGATTCGCGATCATCTGTGCTTGATCGCGCCGGTGTTCCAAAAACAGAAATACATGCTGGGCGAAGAGTATTCCATGCTCGACGTCGCCATCGCCCCCTTGCTGTGGCGGTTGGAGCACTACGGCATCGTATTGCCGAAGCAGGCCGCGCCGGTCTTGAAATACGCCGAGCGCTTGTTTTCGCGCCCAGCGTTTATCGAGGCAATTACCGCATCGGAAAAGGCCATGCGCCGCTAATGTACGATGCTTCCACCAAGCCCTACTTGATCCGCGCCATTTACGAATGGTGTGTGGATCAAGGCTTCACCCCTTATGTTGCGGTGATGGTGGATGGGCAAACCAAAGTGCCGACCGA
>JAHECG010000056.1:16200-20963 GCA_024641855.1 Betaproteobacteria bacterium
GCTGTTATGCTTTATTAATATCAGATCAACAAGGAGTCGCCATGAAAGACCTTCTCAAACAATTCTCCGGCCTGATCGGCGCTGCACTCGCTGCCGCATGCTGCCTAGGATTTCCAGCCGTACTCGCGGCATTGGGCGCGGCGGGCTTGGGTTTCATCGTGCACGATGCTTATTTATTTCCATTGTTCGTCGGCTTCGTCGGTTTCAATTTGTGGCTGTTGTGGCGCTCAACCCGTGCGCATGGTCAGCGTGCGCCATTCTGGTTGGCAGCCCTCGGCGGTATCGCCAGCGCAGCGGCTTTATGGCTCATGGTGACCGGCATTCGTCCCATGCCTTGGTTGGTGTATGCCGGCCTCGCGGTATTGGTCGTGGGTAGCGTGTGGGATTTCATCAATGGCCGTCGCGCGCAGTCTTGCACCGAACCTGTTTGCGCCTCTACCGCTATGACGATGCCCAGTAATCCCGCGCGCCGCGTCGCCACTGGCGCTGCCATGAGTGCGGGTGCTGCCGCCGCGTTTTACGGCATGTATAAATCCGTGCAAGCCTTTACGCCAACGGTGGTGGCTGGGGACATCGAGTGTTGGGGAATCAATGAATGCAAAGGCACGACGGCTTGCACCACCGCATTTAACGGCTGTACCGGCCAGAACGAATGCAAGGGCAAAGGCTACATCTATGTGCCGGCCAAAGTTTGCGCCGAGCGCGGTGGTCAGCCGCTAGCAGGCTCACCAGGTGATCCTGCAAAAGGTTAAACCCGGATGCCTGATACCGTAGCGCTCGGCCTTGGATTGCGTCCCGCCTTTTACGCCGAAGCGGCGCAAGGTCGCGTGGCGGTGGATTGGTTCGAGCTGATCAGTGAAAACTTCATGGTCGATGGCGGCAACCCACTGCGCGTGTTGGATGCCGTGGCTGCGCACTACCCAGTCGCATTGCATGGCGTCTCACTCAATCTCGGTGGCACGGATGCGCTGGATGCCGACTATCTCAATCGACTCGACCAACTCGCGCGACGCGTCAAGCCGATGCACATCTCCGATCATCTGTGTTGGACACGTCATGGCGGCCATCACCTGCACGACTTATTGCCCTTGCCCTACACCGAAGAAGCGGTGCAGCACATCGCACAGCGCATCCGCGCAGTGCAAGAAAAGCTCGGGCAACGCATCTTGATCGAAAACGTTTCCAGCTATGCCGAGTTCGCGCATAGCGGAATGCGAGAGTGGGAATTTCTCGCCGCCGTGAGCGAGAGTGCCGACTGCCATATCCTGCTCGACCTGAATAATATTTTGGTCAGTGCGCACAATCATAATTTTGACCCACAGCAATATCTGGCTGCTGTACCAGCGCAACGCGTGCGCCAAATTCATCTCGCCGGCCATAGCGTGAGTGGCCCCTTGCGTATCGACACGCACGACCACGCTGTTTCCGATCCCGTGTGGGATTTATACGCTAGTGCTTTTCGCCGTTTCGGTTTCGTACCCAGCATGATCGAGCGCGACGACCAAATTCCACCCCTGGAAGAATTGCTGGCAGAGCTCGATATGGCACGTCGCATCGGCGCGCAGGAACTCGCGGCATGAGCACGCCAAGCCTCGCGGCATGGCAAGAAGCATTTGCCGCCTACCTGCAACACGGAACGGGCGAGGGCTGGCTCAGCGCACAAACCACTGGGCAACACATCGCACCCGAGCTGCGACTGGATGTGTATCGCCACGCTTACTATGCGCGGCTCCAAGCAGCACTGGCGCATGATTTTCCGGCGCTATTGCAAGCGCTGGGCGATCATGACTTCGGACGTTTGATGGCGGAATACTTGCGCGCACATCCTTCCACCTCGCCGACCTTGCGTGATCTAGGGCATGCATTGCCAGCGTGGCTGCGCACACATAACAAAGCAGAACATGCAGACTTAGCCGCCATCGAATGGGCCGTGCTGCATGCTTTCGATGCGGCGGATGCGCAGTCAATCGATGCGGATGTGCTTGCGCAGACTGCGCCGGAAGATTGGGCGAGTTTGCACGTGGTTTTGCATCCGAGTATGAGTCTGCTAAAGCTGCATAGTAATGCGGCAGAGTATTGGCAACTACAGCGTAAAGGAACGGGGAAAGCATTGCTCGCGCCGGCTGCGAATAGCTGCTTAGTCATTTCGCGAAGTGTAGAAGGACCCGTGCTGGTCAACGTCACCGAAGCGCAACACGCCGTGTTTTCAGGTTTGCATCGAGGCGAAACACTAGCGTCGCTTTGCGCGCAAATGACTTCTTTCCTACCCTCACCGGACATTCCTCAACTCGTGGCGGAAACCTTGGCGCGCGCGGTTGAGAGTGGTTGGGTGTGTGCGATAGAGTCGAAGTAACAGACGGTGCTCTTGTGTTGCTTTCCCCGTTCACCCTCACTACCATGTCATAACCTTGTCACGGGAGCCTGAAATGAAACTAATGTTGCCACTGATGCTTGCTCTTGCCCTGCCGACCTTGTTGCAAGAAACTGCCTTCGCCGATCCGGCTGATCCGCACGCCGCAGACCGGCAAGCCTTGATCAAAGTATTCCAGGAAATCGAGGCGGGGATTAATGATCAGAATATCGAACGCATGGTGGCGCAGATGACGCCGGACGCGACAGTCACTTGGTTGAATGGTGAAGTGTCGCGCGGGCACGACGAGATTCGTGCGTATTACCAACGCATGGTAAAGGGTTCTGACCGCATCCTGAATAAATATACAACCGCTGCCAAGATCGGGGCGCATGCACGTTTCTTCGGCGAAATCGCAGTGGCAGATGGCACCATGCAGGATTCCTTTTTCCCGGTATCACGCAAACCCTTCAAGTTGAGTTCAAACTGGACTTCCACCTCGGCCAAGATCAATGGTGAGTGGAAAGTCGTCTCGATGCATTTATCAGCGAACGTCTTTAATAACGATTTGCTGGATGAAGCTAAATCGGCAGCGAAACTCACTGCGGCGGGAGGGGGGCTGGCTGGCGTGGTGTTGGCGGGTTTGTTTTTTTGGTGGCGGTCGCGTAGCTGATTGTTGTTATCGCAGCCACACCGCCATCAGCGCCAGCACGGTTTGCAAAGCCACGCAGGCGCCCAGTCGGCGCACCAGCTTGAGCAGTCTGGCGATACGCGCCACCAGTGGGCGGCCGGAGTTTGACGATACGCTGAGGTTCAGTTCGGCGAGCGCTTTATCTAACGAGCTCAGCGGATCGCTATCTATTTCCTGCATGGAAGCTAAGCGCTGGAACAAGCTGTGATCGATCTCTACACGCGTACCCAGATAAAGCGCTGGGAGCGCCATGAGCACAACGCCGGACCAAAGCAGCGCGACCCATAAATTAGTCGTTGTGAAAGCCAGTATCGCCAGCGCGAGTAGCGCAAATGTCAAAGCGGCGAGCGCTAACAAACGTCCAGAGCGGCTGGCGCCAACGGCGAGTTCGGATTGCCATGCTTGAGCATTCATGCGCGTATTGTGCCGTATTGTCGGTGATTCCACCAAGCGTCTAATGCAGCTATTTGTGATGCGCCTAGCACAATCGCCGGGCGCGCTCTGCGCACTTGGGCCAGAGCTGCTTCCGGCGAGTTGACGCGCTGTGTCGCCAGCAGCCAAGCGGCCACGGCCAGCGCACTGCGAGAGAAGCCCAACGCGCAGCACACCAGCACATTTCCCGATAGATGGGCGGCTTCGATGGCTGCTACCGCACGCTCAATTTGCGCAGCATTTGGCGGGACTAAATCCAGCATGGGGACATTGAAGTAAGCATGTGCTCCCGGCGCACACGGCAGCTCGGCGCTGACATCGACAATGGCGGCGACGTCTAAAACGCTTAATTCTGAACGACTGGGTAGCCGCCCCAGCATCAACCCTGGCACCACTTCGTCGGCCCGATTGATCCCGCGCGTCCATAGGCGGGAGTTCACCCAGGCGTTCCATACATACGGCGCTAGCAACCAATACGCCGCAGGGCTCAAGGATCCATCTGCGCGTTTCTGAAAACTGGCTTCGCCAAACCGCAGGTAAGCCAAGGCCACCAGCGCCAGCGCGGCGCTGGCCCAAAGCAGCCACAAGCTTGCACCACCGATAGCAACCGCTACGACCGCCAAGACCATCGATCCAAGCGCATAGCGCATTCCCAATCTGCGGCGTAGGGGATCACCCGTCCAAGTGCTGCTGGCTAGCGGTGATTCTTGCGCATCCGGAAATAGCCACAAACAAATCCCTCCCAGCCATAGCCCGGTCGGCACGTCGAAGAAGTGATGCTGCCAAGTCGTGAGCACCGATAGGCCGATCAGCGTGAATACCCCATGCACCAACCAGCGCCAAGCCTGCGGCAGTGCGCGCAGATACACCACCCATAGCAGCACCATCAAAGCGATATGCAAAGACGGCGCCTGATTGAATGGCTTATCGAATAAAGCCAGCGTATCGAACAACGAGCCAAACGGACCTTCGACATGCCCACGATCAAAACTGAAGCGCAGCGGGAATAGCAGGAAGCTGCTCACCGCAATCACCTGCGCGGTGAGCAAGCGCTTGGCGTGGTTATCCAACTGTAGGCGGGTGGCGCACAGAAATAACGAAATACCGTAGAGAAAATCGATCAGCCAATAGGGCACGATGGTCCAAGGCCAAAACGGGATCAGGCTGTATTCCCAGTTAAAGACAATCACGCCGACATGCGCGCGTTGGCTGGTCACCCACGTGGCGAAGCCGTAGCTGGCAAAAAAGAATGGGCCGAGGAAGAGCAGCCAGAGCAGTGCGCGGCGCCAG
>JAHECG010000122.1 GCA_024641855.1 Betaproteobacteria bacterium
GTGGCAACAGAGTCGAAATGAAAGACAGGCAACCTAACACTACGATCAACACCGCGCCGCTACGCGTCGCTCGGACTGGCTGCAAGCTGCGCTCGCAGCCAGCCGGTTATCTTTCACGTTGGGCATCCACTATGAATCGAAAACTACTCTTCTCCATCAGTGCTCTTATCCTCGGACTGCAAGGCTGCGCCGGCGCTGCACAGCCGCAAAAATCCGTGTCCGTGAGCCCAGGCCAAAAGTTTGAGGGTGGTTATATTAATGTCACAACCCCAAACTCCGATGGTTGGCAGCTCATCCAATCTTCCGGCTCCGGGATGGCGTTCGCCAAAGGCGGGCTGGATGCAAAAGAAAGTTTTGGTGCTCAAGTTCGGATGTTTAATCTAACGCCAACCAATACACCCCAAGAATTTGAAGCGCTAATAAAAAAATCAGCGGAGAAAGACACTGATCCATCCCGCTTTAATGTGCAGCAAACGTCTTTCACATATTCAAATGAGCGAACTTATCCATGTGTAAGATATCGCTCGATAGTTCAGGACAATGCCCCTCAAGGACTAAAGGGCCCCTTGCTGCTTGAGTCAGACGGCCTCTATTGCAGGCATCCGGTACGCCCCGAAACTGGCTTTGCGATCATTTACTCACATCGCGGAGAAATGCTTTACACCAGTCTTCGTAGTGAAGCAGAGAGCTTCGTACAAGGCGTTCAAGTTCCAGGTAGTAAGTAAATGCCCAACCCGCCGCTCAACCTGACCGCCTGCAAGCTGCGCTTGCAGGATCCCTCCGCGCTGCGCGCTCCGGCGGCAGGTTAGCTATCACGTTAGGCGCAAGGAACAATGAGAACACTAATCACATATGTATTAATCCTTTTCTGCGTGCCACACTTAGCAAGCGCAGCAGAATTAATGCCTTCTGAGCAACTGCTTAAGGCCGCTAATGTTACAAATCTTGAAATTACTGAAAAGGTAAGAGTTAAGTTGGATGAATGTAATAATCCTGTAGTAATTTCATTAAAAGCACTGGCCCAAGTTAAAAATGTAAAAATTATAAAGGCCGCTATAGAAACAAATACTCAAAATAAACAAAAGTTACTGTTTAGTCTTGTCAATGAGGGTGGTCTTAATCGCTGGAATAGTTTTGTAACAGTTCAGCTAGACATTAGAGAATACAACCCAGGAATTTCTAATATTTGGGTGTTTTTCAGTACAGAAGAAAAAACATATGCAAATGTGGCTCAAATTGAGTGCAAAGTTGTTAAATAAGCGCCTAACAAGGAGCTCGTGTGGGACGCTCCTTACGTCGCGCCCCACAGCTTAAACGTTAGGTTGCTGAAATATATGGAATTAAAAATTTCAATATTGAGAGCTGTTATAGGTATTGGCTACGCTTGGGCAATTGCAGGCTTGCTGGTTGTAGTACTGTCAAACGTAATGCTTCTATCTGCCCATTCTGCTACTTATTGGTTCCTACCAATCAACCCACGAGACAATGCATTAACAGCAGCGCTTTTGTTGTTACCGTGCGCAATAATCATTGTTACTCACCGGCTCTTACGCAATCATGTGGCAACAGAGTCGAAATGAAAGACAGGCAACCTAACACTACGATCAACACCGCGCCGCTACGCGTCGCTCGGACTGGCTGCAAGCTGCGCTCGCAGCCAGCCGGTTATCTTTCACGTTTCTGCGCGCCTGCTTCTTCTCTCATTACAGACGATTTCTGCCAACACTCAGGCAGACCACTCATGGCCGATTGCTGACAGAAATAGATTAATTGAACGGTGTCCGCGCCACAAACAGCATATATCCGATTCCACCGCTATGAATGAAGTTACGCGCCGATGCCAGGACATCAGCAGAGGGGATGTCCTTATCAGCGAGTTCCTGCGGTAATGGTATTTGTTGCAGCGCTGTGATCACTTCGGCGAGTTGTAGGCGTTGTTCAATTTGTTGCACGGTTTCTAGCAATACGCTGGAGACGTCGTGGCAACGCGGCGCCTTGAAACCGGCACTCTCAATGAGATTTTGATATTCGTTGTTTGAGTGTGCGCCGGCGATGCACAAGGCTTGGCCTAAGACGGATTGAAGGTTCCCCGGTATCGGTGCGTTGATGGTGACATCGGACAGGGCCAGCCGACCACCGGGTTTAAGGACGCGAAATATTTCTGCTAAGACTTGCGGTGCATCGGCAAATGTACAAAGTGCGCATTCGCAAAACACGACATCGAATTGTTGATCTGAACAGGGCAGGTGCTGGACATCGACTTGCAGAAATTTGACCCGATGCGTTAAGCCGGCGGCTTGCGTGAGTTGTTGTGCCGTATCCAGCAGGCTAGCAGAATAATCCACGCCGGTGATGGTGGCGCCGAATTCATCGGCTAGCAATCGCGCGCTATTACCTTGCCCGCAGGCGATATCCAATACCTGGCTACCAGGCCCGACGAAGGCTTGCTCTGCTAGTTGCCGTGTCAATTGATTGCCGCCGGGGTGGAATGAGTTGCCCAGCAGCAACGTGGTTAAGGGCATCTCATACAGGATGGCGCAGCAGTGTTTTTGGTCGGCGGGCTGCGCGTTCATGGTTTATCGTTCGTGGTTTTGTTCAGCTTCCAGTCGTAATCTACGTATTCAACCGTGTAGGGAATCGCAGGACGCAGATTCGTCTTTACGGGCTCGGGCGCAGCGTCGATCAGATAATCCACGATGCCATTTTGTGCTGGAACGCCGCGACGATGCAGGTCGTTGATAAAGTCCGATTGATACCATTTGAAGATTTTTGAGAGATGTAGTTTTTGGGCCGCATGGTCGATTGTGACATTGTGTGGCTCGCTCAGGAATTCTTGCGTTGCTTTAGTCAGATAGGGATCTAAGGCCTCGCCTGTTGGCAGCGTTGGGCGAATTGCTGGGCAACTCGAACTGGCGCAGTTCAATACAAAATGCACGCGCGGATCACTCCACTGTTTTAGCACTTGGTCTTGCTCTAAGTCGTATAAGTTATATTTTTTACCGCCCACGGTGAAACGCAAGCTATAAAAGAATCCATAACCTTGGATGACTTCGATGGGTGCTTTGACATCGTTGACGCTCTCTAATGGCCAATTCGCCAGTACGGCTTTAATCACCAAGGCGTTGTAGACGTAGAGCCAATAGGCTTTGGCGTCATTTTTGGTTGGGAAGCGCTGCGGCGCATTTTCCGGGCTGAAGGCCGCTACTGCTGCTAGATAAGAATCCAACTGCGCATTGGCCTGCGGGTCGGCGTGCCAGGCATCGTAATTCACACGACTGTTGACGACAAAGCGTTGTAATAAATCCTCAAAGGCGCGATGCGAAAAACCTTGCTGCGGAAAGTCTTGCGGGAGTGGGGCTTTGACTTCTTGGACCTGAACCGCAGCACATCCGAAGAGTGCTAAGACCAACCAACCCGACAGAAACAATCTAATTGGTTTGTAACAGGCTAGCGCTTTCATGGGGTTTCCTCAGGAAAATTGGATAGCGATCCATATAGATATTGTTCGCGTTCACGACGTAGTGGCTTGAGTACGGTTTGCTCCAGACGATCTCGATAAAATAGATTGTAGGTATCGAAGGGGATGACGCGCTTGGCATCGGGATGCACGATGTGAACGCAAGATTTGCGAATGGAACGCAAATCGAAGGCATGCGCATCGATGAATTGCACAATCAGTACGCGGAAGATATTTTTGTAGTCGAGCTGCAAATCCATGGCTTGGCTGCCGGCAGCGCCGAGGAAGTCGCTGACCGAATCCGCCTGCGCCTGCGGCGAGTGGCGCGTTGAAAATAAATCGAACAGTTTTTCGCGGACTGCGCTGTCGTTTTCATAGGCGATGGTGTTTTGCGCTTGATCGAGCAAAAAATTCTGGTCGATGAGATGCGTGAGCGGCAGAACCCGATCGTCGAGCTTCAAGGCATAAGCCATGGCGACGCTATCGGCATGGCAAGGCACGGGGATGATGTCGTCAGGGGCAAACAAATCGGTTTGTTGCAGGATGCGGCGGCGTACCTCGGTCAAGGTCATGCGATCCCTAACGCGGTCATATTCGCCGTCATAGCCTTCCAGGCGGCCTGCCGCCTGCACTGGTTGAAACGTCACACCGCGGACACAAGGCTGTTTCAAGGCGAATTCGATAGTCTTCCCCAGTTCATCATCATTGACATCACGGCGGATGGTGGAGACTAGGGTGGTGGAAACGCCCGCTTTATTCAAATGTTCAAGCGCCTGCAGCCGGATGCGGGTGAGATCGGCACCCCGTAATTGCTGTAAGGCTTCGCGCCGAAATGAGTCGAATTGCAGATAAATCTCGATATCCGGATAAGCGTCTCGTAGACGCTCTGCGAAACCGGCTTCGCTGGCAATGCGGATGCCGTTGGTGTTAATCATCAAATGGCCAATCGGGCGCGCACGCACTGCTGCCAAGATTTCGAACAACTGCGGGTGCAGCGTCGGTTCGCCACCGGAGAGCTGAACCACCGCTGGGGTTTCTTCGTTGGCGACGGCGCGATCCAGCATGGCTTCGATTTGTTCCAGGCTGCGATGCATTACTCGTTCCGGTCCGCTGTCTGCATAGCAGGTCGGGCAACGCAGATTGCAGTTATCCGTTAGCTCGATAATCAGAATGCAACCGTGCTGTTCGTGATCCGGGCAAATGCCGCAGTCGTAGGGGCAACCCCAGCGCACCGGGGTGTTGCATTGCTGCACCTGCTCCGGAACCTTTAAATACACTTCACGCGAACGTCGATAAAAGGCAATGTCATCAGCGATGAGGACTTTCTCAAAACCATGCTGCGGACAACGCTTATGCATCCATACGCCGCCACCTTCAAATACGATTTTTCCATCGATCCGGCGTAGGCAATGTGAGCATAACGATACGGCGGTGTCGTAATAGCGGTAGGGGCGGGTTTTCATAGTTAAAGGTAGGAGGGGTTAATGGGCCTTGATGCTTGGCGATCGAGTCATACCTTGGTCGTCTAAAACCGATAGTACTTACGCAGTATTCATTTATTTTTTGCTGCGATTTCAGTGTGCGCGATAAAGTTGATATTAGCTAGTCTTCTGGTCGGGTGATCAGCGTTAAAATCACACGATATCCCAATGCCTGATTCACCGCTATGCGCCCGAAATCTCCACAAAGTTATCTCACTGGCTACCCTGAAACATTGGTGGCGCAAGTGCGGCATCTGATCGAACAAGGGCTGCTGGGCGAAAGGCTGCTACAGAAGTATCCGTTAGCGCACGTGGTGCGCACGGATAAAGCGCTGTACGACTATGTGCTCGAACTCAAAGGCGAGTATCTACGCAACACGCCACCACTGAGTAAGGTGGCATTCGACAGCAAGCTGCATGTGATCCGCAATGCCTTGGGAATGCACACCACGATCTCGCGTGTGCAGG
>JAHECG010000057.1:0-16246 GCA_024641855.1 Betaproteobacteria bacterium
ACAGTACAGGAGTTGCTCGGCCATAAGGATGTGCAGACGACGATGATTTATACGCATGTGTTGAATCGCGGTGGACGTGGGGTAGTGAGTCCGCTGGATAATTAGGATTTGTTCTATTGCTTGGTGTAACCGGATGAGCCGTAGCGACGGCCTCCTACTAGCATTAGACTCAATGTGCGGAATTTGTTGTCGGCAGGCGCTACAGGGTTGCATGCTTATTGAGGTGTTTGTTTTAGGCGGTGGCTGGAACGATTTCTCGTTCGATGCGTTTAGCGTTTTCGATTTCTGCCACGCGTAAATCGTAGGCGGATTGCAAGTTCAACCATGAGCGCGCATCGCCACCGAAGTAACGTGCTAGTCGCATGGCGGTGTCAGCCGATATGCCGCGCCGCTCGCGCACAATGTCGTTAATACGTGGTGCAGGCACATTGAGCGCCTTTGACAAAGCATTGGCGCTCATGTTTAGCGGTATGAGAAAATCCTCGCGCAGTATTTCGCCGGGGTGAACCGGCCGCATTCCATTTTTAAACATGGTTGTTCTCCATTAATGGTAGTCAACGATCTCAACGTCTTCTGGCCCAGTTTCTGTCCAACGAAAGCACAAGCGAAATTGATCATTTATGTGGATGCTGTATTGTCCGGAGCGGTTTCCTCGCAATGGCTCCAAGCGGTTACCCGGTGGCGCGCGCAGAAACGCTAGGGTTTGCGCCGTATCGAGTTGCGCTAATTTACGAACCGCTATATTCGCTATTCCCGAAAACCGTCTGCATTTGCCTGTTTCAAATAAAGCTTGGGTATCGACGCAGCAGAAGCTTTTAATCATGCAGTAACGATATAACGTTAAACGTCAAGGTAGGGTGGTTTGGCTGATTTGCAAGACAGCAGAATATAAACGGTGCGCTGCGCGACGGGACTGGGTTTTTAAAGCTTTTTAGGGGCGCACGAATTTGATGTTGAGCCAGATGCTCGCTGGCAGTAGCGACAGGGTGTCTACGTCTCTTCGTAGCTGACTTCGAGGAAGAAGTCGCCTTCCGGCATGGTAAACGGGAGGACGATGATGGGGGCTTTGGTTTTATGCGCGATTAAGTAATCGCTGCCCATGATGATGGTTGGCAGTGAGAGTTGAAGCGAGAATCCTTTGTTATCCAATTCTGTTTTTGCGCTACCTAAAACCATGTTGGCAAGCTCGCCTGCAAGATCAATGACGACGCCGTCAATTTGACTTGGCGCGGTGGGCAGCATGTTGGTTGCGATATGCAGGATGGCGCTTTCGGTAAAGGTTAAAGCGATGGAAGCATTGGCCTTGTCGCCGACCATGCTGATCAATCCGGTTACGTTTTTGCCATGGACGGGGTCATTACGGTTTTTTTTCTTTGGCGTTCCTGGCTTGGGTTCAATGCGTGCCATCATCTTTAAGACATTCAGCACGGCGGTAATCACGGGGTTAACGAATTGGACGTCCATATTTAAATCTCGGTGTTATTTAAAAGATCGTGTGGTCGTTTCGATAGGGTATTTACGCTGTTGCCGTCTTTCGTGTCAACACAGCAGCAAAAAATCCATCGGTGTGATGCGTGGCGGGGCTGAGCTTGAAGAAGGGGCCAGTGGCCAATGGGATTTCATGCCGGGTCAGCAATTCGCTGGCATCGGTGATGCTGAATTCGGGGTGGCGGCCGAGGAAGGCTTGCACTACATCCTCGTTTTCTTGGTTGAGCAAGCTGCACGTGGCGTAGACCAAGCGCCCACCGGGTTTAACCAGGCGTGCGGCAGATTCCAGGATGGCGGTTTGTTTGCCGACGAGTTCGGCTACGGTCTCGGGCGTTTGCCGCCATTTTAAATCGGGGTTGCGGCGCAAGGTGCCAAGGCCGCTGCATGGGGCATCGACCAATACGCGGTCGATTTTGCCGGCGAGGCGTTTTACTTTGGTGTCGTTCTCGCTTTGAATCAAATGCGGATGAATGTTGGAGAGGCCGGAGCGTTTGAGGCGCGGCTTTAAATTCGTTAAACGTTTTTCGGAAACGTCGAAGGCATACAAGCGGCCTTGTGAATGCATCATCGCGCCCAGCATCAAGGTCTTGCCGCCAGCACCAGCGCAAAAATCGACCACGGTTTCGTGGCGCGTTGGGGCGACTAAAAATCCGAGCAGTTGGCTGCCTTCGTCTTGTACTTCGATTTTACCGGCCACGAACAAGCGGTTTTTATTCAGCGCGGGTTTGCTGTCCAGTCGCACGCCGATGGGCGAGTAGGGGGTGGCGACGGCGTTGATTTTATCCGCGCCGAGTTTTGCGATGACTTCTTCGCGCGTGGCGCGCAAGGTGTTGACGCGTAAATCCAGCGGCGCGGGTTGTTGCATGGCGCGCGACAGTGCGATCAAGTCGACCTCGGGCATTTGCGCCTGCAAGCGCTCGAACAGCCAATCGGGTAGGTCGAGTTGTACTGCGAGCGATAGTTTGCTGGTGTCGAACGATTTAATGGTGCCGAGCCATTCGCCTTCTTGCGGTTCCAATACGTTGGCGAGTTGGCGGATGCTGACACCCACCACGCGTACTAAATAACTGAGCAATAGGGCGCGTCCGGTACTTTGTTCGGCCACGGCTTCGAGCAAACGTTTGCGGCGCAGTACGCCGAAAGTGGATTCGGCGATGAAGGCGCGATCAGTGCTGCCGAGCTCAGGGTTGGCGCGGAAGTAGCGCGAGAGTACGCCGTCTGCGGGTTCATTGAAGGGCAGAATTAAATCCAGTGCGGCGCAGGCATGCGCGAGGGTGTTGCGTGTAGGGATCATATTAGGTTTTTGCCGGAGTTTCGGCAGTGGGGTTCAGCGTCCAATCACGGACGATGCTATAGCCGACTGCAAGTAAGGTGGGGCCAAGGAAAACGCCGACGAAGCCGAACGCCGCGAGGCCGCCGAGCACGCCCAGCAGCACCAGGATGAAGGGCATCGCAGCACCTTGGCTGATGAGATACGGCTTTAAAAAATTATCGATACTGGAGACGACGGCCACGCCCCACACGACCAGGAAGATGGCCCAGCCGGTATGGCCTTGGTAATACAGCCAGGCCGAAGCGGGTATCCAAATCAGCGGCGGGCCCATCGGCACAACGGACAGGAAGAAGGTCATGAAACCGAGCAGCAGCGCGCCGGGTACGCCGGAAATCCAAAAGCCTATGCCGGCCAGAATGCCTTGCGCGATGGCGGTGCCGAGAATGCCGTACACCACGCCTTTGACGGTGCTGCCGGCCAGATGCAATAAGGTGCGGGCATGGTCACCGCCGATGCGCATTAAGGCGTTGTTGAGTCGTTCTGCCAAGGCGGCGCCGTCGCGGTACAGAAAAAATAAAATGAACATGGCGAGCGACATTTGCACCGCGCCATTGCCCAAGGCGACACCGCGCCCCAGCAGCCATTTGCTCATCTCGGGTAGGTTGCGTTTGAGCGGTTCGAGAAAGCTGGCGGTGTCGGTTACGGCGACTACCCAGAGATCGTTTAATTTTTCACCGACCAGCGGCAGACCGGCTACCCAGTCGGGTGGGAATGGCAGGCCTTGCGCTAAGAGCGTGTGCAACATGCCGTTCAGTTTGTTGACGTTGTCGGCCAAGGATATGGCTACGAGTACAAAGGGCACGACCACAATGGCTGTGAGGGCAATGCAAAGGAGTGCAGAAGCCGTGTTGCGTCGATCTTTGAGGCGGGTGTTGAGGCGGGTAAACAGCGGCCAGGTGGCGTAGCACAATAGCGCGGCCCACAGCAGCGCGGAGATGAAGGGTTGCAGCACCAGGTAGCTACCGATCAGCAGCAGAATCAGCAGGCTGAGGGCGATGAGTTGTTCGATATTTTTTGCGGTATTCATTGGATGTGCCCTTGAGGGTTGCGGCCATTCTAGCCGGATCGCCGCTGGGCGTCCAAAGCGTTTTGGTTTAAGGTTTTGCTGGGCTTGGGGCGGCTATGTTAATCTCGGCGACTCTGATGGGGAGGCTGTATGGAAAACGTCGGCGGTAAAGTCATCAAGGTCTTGGCGGCGATTATGGCGATTGCCGTGCTGTTATTGGTTGCCTATACCTGGCTGGTGCTGAGCTGGAGTTACTCGAATGGTGAGCGCGCCGGTTATGTGCAGAAGTTTTCGCATAAGGGCTTCCTGTGTAAGACCTGGGAAGGTGAGATGGCGTTAGTGTCGATGCCGGGCACTGTGGCCGAGAAGTTTTATTTCACCGTGCGCGACGATCAAGTGGCGAAGCAAATCAACGAATCCATCGGCAAGCGAGTCGCGCTGGTCTATGATCAACACATCGGCGTACCCAGTAGTTGCTTTGGCGATACGCAATATTTTATTAGCGCGATCAAAGTGGTGGAAGAGCCCGGCTTTACACCGAAGGCCACAGTACCGGCGGTTAAGCCTTAGTTCGGTTTGCTTGGCTCTGATGCCGGCCGCCCTGCGGCTTATTTTTCAAATGTTACTGTGCGGCTTCTTCTGCTTTTGCTGCGATGCTTTTGCCATCCACACGCAATTCATTGATCCAATGATCCAACACTGCGCCGTCGCGCGTGCCGAGTCTGAAACGTACCGGCAGGTAGTGCTGCGTGATCGCCAGCCAGATATCGGTGCTGTCGCTGGCATCGATTTTTGTGGTGACGCGCGCTAGATGTTGCGTTTTTAGTTTGCCGATCGGGGTATCGAGTATTTCATCACCGACAAACTGGTAGGTGTATTGATTGAACTTGCGACCAGTGGTTAACGCGATGCGTAAACCGCTCTGATGCGGTGCCGCGAGTGCGAGTTGATAAAACGCCGAGAGCTGATCTTGCGTACCTTTTTCGATGTGAATGGTGTGGCGATCGGTAGCGTTGCCATAATCCAGTGTATTAAATTGCCAGTTGAATTCGGCAATTTCGGTGTGATCGTTGCTTTGCCCGCGCTGTATCCAGAATGAAACCGGCTGCAAGCCATCCGGCGTGATGTTGCCTTTGCTGGTCATGGTGTAGCGCCCACTGTAGAACAACGATATCAATCCGCTGGCTTTGGTGGTGCTGGTCAGTAAATATTGGGTGCCGCTAACGTGCCATTGATGCGTCGTGGTTCCGAGTTTGAGTCCCTGATCGCCACGATAGACGGAATACACAACTTCGACTTGTGCTGGGAAAGCTTGGCGCGTCGTAATCGGCGGCGGGGCGACAGTCGGCACTGGTTCGGGTGGGCGCGGCGCGGGCTCTGGTGTGGCTGGGGTGTCAGTCACGGGTTCCAGTGTTGGCGCTGGGTTGGTTTCAATGTCCTCGGGAAGTGTGGTTACCGGCACGACTGGCGGCGGTGTCGCTTTGCGCGGTTTACTGGGCGGTGGCGGTGGCGGTGGCGTCTCAACCACGGGCGCTGGCGCTGGCGGTGTTTCAATGGCAACCGTTAGCGGTGGAACGGGTTTCCAGTTGGGTAATTCAAAATGGGTGCCGAACAACAGGATCAGATGTATTAGGAGTGATAGCAGCAGTGCGTAGCCTAAAGCTTTCGCAGAGCGTGCGCGCATTATTCACTCGTAACACGGGTGAGGACTTGCTCGGTTTGCGCACCCTTTTTTTCGATGATGACGATCTTGATTGGCGCCGCAATTCTGTCGTTGACCCATACGGAAACACCATCATGATCCTTCGTGCGTTCGCGGGTGTAACGGGTGGTCTGGAATTTACCGGCGGGCACACTCACCGTCTCTTCTCCGCTGCGCTGCACGAGATAGTCGGTAATGCCCTTGCCGTTGCTGACGGGGAGGGTCAGGCTGCTTTGCGCTTTGGGCCAATAGCGTAATTGATAACCCAAACTCAAGCGGTCTTGCAGGAGCGAGGGCAGGGCTTCTGATTCGGTCTTGCCGCTGAAGTTAAAAGTGGCGGTTTGTTTCTCCGGATCGAACTTTGCTTCTGCATTTTTTCCTGGCTTGGCGTTGCGCCGATAGGTGTATTGCTGCGGGTGAAATCCATTCGCGTCGATCGTGCCAGCGCTGATTTCGGTGATGGTTTCTTTGAGGAAAACTGCAAGTACGCCGACCGATTTGGTGATGCTCTCCATGCGGTAGTTTCCGCCATTGATCTCCAAAACTTCCTGGATTTCACCAATCGGTTGCCCCGCACGGGTAATGCTGTAACTCACGTTGAGTTTGGTGGGAGAGGCCGCCAGTGCCGGAAGCGTTAAACCGAGGCAGAGTAATGCGGTGAGTAGTCGATTCGGGGTTGAAAATTTATTTGAACCGCCAAGACGCCAAGAGCGCCAAGAAAAAAATATAAAAATATTACGCAAGTGAGCCGGAGATGTGGTGCGATTTGTTTTGCCGTAATTTGGTGTTCTTGGTGTTGTTTGCGTCTTGGCGGTGAGAGAGCTTTTTAGAGTCATGATTTTTCCCAGGGTGAGCGCATAGCTGTGTCTAACGTTTCCGCATCTTGCACGTTGACCCGCTCTTGGGTGAGGGCCAGCCGATTTTCGGCAAACCAGCGCAAGGCTTGCGGGTAGAGCTGGTGCTCTTGGTGCAGGACGCGTGCGGCTAGGCTTTGTTCCGTGTCGTCGCTTTTTACCGGCACGGCGGCTTGAACCACGATGGGGCCGTGATCCACTACCGGGGTGACGAAATGCACGGTGCAACCATGGATTTTAACGCCAGCTTCGAGTGCGCGACGGTGGGTGGCAAGCCCCGGAAATGCCGGGAGTAGCGAAGGATGAATATTGATCAAACGGCCCGTGTAGTGTTGTACGAAACCTTCCGTGAGGATGCGCATGAAGCCCGCCAGTACCACGAGATCGGGTGCGTAACCATCGATGCAACGCATCAATTCCGCGTCGAAGTTTTCGCGCGATGCGTGCGCTTGATGATCGACGACCGCAGTGGCAATGCCTTTGCGCTGCGCGTATTGCAAGCCTTCGGCATCGGCTTTGTTGCTGATGACGGCCGCGATGCGCAGCGGCAGATTCGCTTCGACAATGGCCTGCATATTGCTGCCCCGGCCGGAGATCAGGATGACGATGCTTTTCACAGCGATTATTTATTGCACAATGGTTTGTGCTTGGCCTTCGGTGCGTGTGTGGATTTCGCCGATGCGGTATACCGTTTCGCCCGCAGCACTCAAGAATTGCATGGCGCGCTCGGCATCGCTTGCTGCGACCACCACGGCCATGCCGATGCCGCAGTTGAAGGTGCGATACATTTCTTGCGGCGCAACATTGCCTTGCTGTCGCAGCCATTGAAATAATGGCGGCAGAGTCCAACTGGTTTTGTCGATCAGCGCCGTCAGATCGGGTTGCAGCATGCGCGGAATATTTTCCAGCAAGCCACCGCCGGTGATGTGTGCCATGCCTTTGACCGGCATTGCGTTCATGAGCGCGAGCAGGGATTTCACGTAGATGCGCGTTGGTTCGATAATGGTTTCGCCGAGGGTGCGTCCGGCAAACGGCGTATTTAAATCCGCGCCGCTGACTTGCAGCACTTTGCGAATCAGCGAGTAGCCGTTGGAGTGCGCGCCGCTGGAGGCCAAGCCTAATACCGTATCGCCGGCTTTAATGCTGGCGCCGGAAATGATTTGGCTTTTCTCCACCGCGCCGACGGCAAAGCCGGCTAGGTCGTATTCGCCGGGTGGATACATGCCGGGCATCTCGGCGGTTTCGCCACCGATCAGCGCGCAACCGGCCAGTTCGCATCCGTGGGCGATGCCTTTGACGACATCGGTAGCAGTCGCGACATCGAGCTTTCCACAAGCGAAGTAGTCGAGGAAAAATAACGGCTCGGCACCTTGCACCAAGATGTCGTTGACGCTCATCGCCACGAGGTCGATGCCGACGGTGTCGTGCTTGTTCATGTCGAACGCTAGCTTGAGTTTGGTGCCGACGCCATCGGTGCCGGACACCAGCACGGGTTCTTTAAATTTTTTCGAGATCTCAAACAGGGCGCCGAAGCCGCCGATGCTGCCCAGCACTTCGGGGCGCATGGTGCGCTTGGCAAAAGGTTTGATGTTTTCGACTAAGGCGTCGCCGGCGTCGATATCCACGCCCGCGTCGCGGTAGCTTAGGGAGGTTGGGGGCGTCGTCGTCAAGGTTCGTTCTCGCTAGAAGGGTTATGCGGTAAAGTAACTACTTTTCACATTTTACCTCAAACGCCGGTTTCGCCGGCGGCAATGCATGAAACAACTGGTATTCGATATTGCACCACCCCCCCAGCCGACGCTGGAGAATTTCGTCGTCGGCCCAAATGCCGAGGTTTTGGCGCATTTGCACGCGCTGCTTTCCGGCGAAAGTCATGAGCGTTTTGTTTATCTATGGGGTGGCACGGGATCCGGTAAAACGCATTTGCTCAAGGCCTTGGCGCATGCTGCGGCTGCGCAACCGTGGCGCGTCTGCCAGGCCGGGGCCACAGCGATGTGCAGCGAAGAGCAGGCGGCGGCTTGCGATTTGGTGTTGGTGGAGGATGTGCTGCAACTCGATGCGGATGGCCAAAGTCGCTTGTTTAATATCATGAATCAGATGCGCAATGGCAGCGGCCTGTTGGTGGCTACAGGCCCTTACGCGCCGATGCATTTGAAGATTCGCCAAGACTTATCGAGCCGCTTGGCGCAATGCTTGGTATTTCAGGTGAAGTGCTTGTCCGACGAGGACAAGGCGCAAGCGCTGATGACGCATGCGCAAGGCCGGGGTTTTACATTGTCTTACGATGTAGCGGCTTACCTGCTCAGAAAATGGAAGCGCGATATTCCATCATTGATCGCGGTGCTGGATGCGTTGGATCGTTATTCGCTGGAAGTGAAGCGACCCGTTACCGTGCCGCTGGCGCGCGAAGTGTTGGCGCAGTTGCCGAAAGATTAGACGCTTATTTGGCTGCCTTTGATGCCGGCTTTCAGCCGACATCAAATCAAATTTGCGGTGGTGCTTGACGCTACAGAATACGACGTTATTAAGCCTGTTTGGTTGCTTCTTCCGCTGCGATTTCTTCACGAATTTTGTTCATATCCAATTCACTGGCTTTGCCGATAATTTCTTCCAAAGTTGAACCAGGCAGTGCGCCGGGTTGGGAGAAGATGATGATTTTTTCCCGGAACATCATCAGGGTTGGAATAGATTTAATCTGAAAATAGCCGGCCAATTCTTGCTCTTCTTCGGTGTTGATTTTGGCGAATAACACATTTGGATATTTTTCCGAAACCTCTTCATACACCGGCGCGAAGCCTTTGCATGGGCCACACCAGGGCGCCCAGAAATCGATAATGACGAAATCGTTGGTGAGAATGGTTTGTTCAAAATTGTCTTTGTTGAGGTCGAGCGTGGCCATGAAAAGTTCTCCGAGGCTAAGAATGAAAGGATTGGAATCGCAGGTGTGATGAATCAGAGCCATTACCTTAGCAGAAATCAATACCCGGGGCTAGGCGGAGGGGATTTAGGCTGGGTCGGATTCGGATGTGCTTTCTTGTTGCTGCAAGGACCACATGTGCGCGTACAGGCCATTGCGCTCCAATAATTCGCGGTGTGTGCCGCTTTCGGCGATGCGGCCATGGTCGAGCACGATGATTTGATCGGCATCGACGATGGTGGAGAGGCGATGCGCAATCACCAATGTGGTGCGATTTTCGGAAATTTCCTTGAGCGCGGCTTGGATGGCTTTTTCAGATTTGGAATCGAGTGCAGAAGTGGCTTCATCGAAAATCAGAATGTGCGGGTTCTTCAGTAGGGTACGGGCGATGGCCACGCGCTGCTTTTCGCCGCCGGAAAGTTTCAAGCCGCGTTCGCCGACGGTGCTCTCATATTTCTCCGGCAATGATTCGATAAATTCGTGAATGTGCGCGTGCTTCGCAGCTTGGATGATGTCTTCGTGGCTGGCGTCGGGGCGGCCATAGGCGATGTTGTAGTAGATGGTGTCGTTAAATAAGACGGTGTCTTGCGGCACGATGCCGATGGCGGCGCGCAGACTGGTTTGCGTCACTTCGCGGATGTCTTGGTCGTCGATCAGAATGCGTCCACCGCTGGCATCGTAGAAGCGGAACAATAAGCGCGCCAGTGTGGATTTACCCGCGCCGCTGGAACCCACCACCGCCAACTTGCGTCCGGCAGGAATCGCAAAACTTAAGTCGAACAAGATGGGGCGATTGGCGTTGTAGTTGAAATCCACATGCTCGAAGCGAATCACGCCGCCGTTGACTTGCAGCGGTTTGGCGGTGGGGTCGTCTTTGACTTCGGTATTCACCTCGAGCAGGGTGAACATTTTCTCCATATCGGCTAGCGAGTGCTTGATCTCGCGATACACGAATCCCAAAAAGTGCAGCGGCAGATAAAGCTGGATCATGAATACATTCACCAACACTAGGTCGCCGATGGTCATGGTGCCTTGGGTGACATGGTGCGCCGCGAGGAACATCAAAATGGTGACGCCGATCGCCACAATCAGGCTTTGCCCGGCATTGAGCGCGGCGAGTGAGGTTTGGTTGTGCACCGCAGCGGTTTCCCAAACTTTCAAGCTGGCATCGTAACGCTCGGATTCAAAGCGTTCGTTGTTGAAATATTTAACCGTCTCGTAGTTGATCAGGCTATCGATGGCGCGCGTGTTGGCCTTGGAGTCCATGTCGTTCATGGTGCGGCGGAACACCATGCGCCATTCGGTGATAATTAAGGTAAAGGCGATATAAAAAATCAAGGTGATGGCGATCACGATGGCGAACCAAGGATCGTATTTCTTGAGCAAAATCGCCGCCACCAGGCCGATCTCGACCAAGGTTGGAATAATGTTGAACAGCATGAAGTTGAGCAGCAGCCGAATGCCGTTGGTGCCGCGTTCGATGTCGCGCGATACGCCGCCGGTTTGGCGCTCTAGGTGAAAGCGCAATGAGAGTTCGTGCAAGTGGCAGAAGACTTTGGAGGCGACACGCCGAATCGCACGCTGGGTGACCTTGGCGAATACCGCATCGCGCAACTCGCCAAATAAGGTGCTGGCGAAACGCAGCACGCCGTAGCCGAGCAATAGCATTGCCGGCAAGACCAGCATCGCGGTGGGCTTACTCAGCGAATCGACGATTTCTTTCAAGAGCAACGGGACAGCCACGTTGGCGAATTTGGCTGAAATCAGGAAGGTCATGGCGATGGCGACCCGCCCACGAAATTCCCACAGATAAGGCAGGAGAGTCCGGATGGTTTTCCAGTCGTTGCGATCTTTGGGCGGTGGACCGCTGTAGGTATTGGGGCGCATGTTGGAATTATGTCGAAAAAGGCAGAGAGGTGACGGTGGCGGGCACCATCGGCAGAACGGAGTGAACCTTAACATAGCCGAAAACTAGCGTCCAGAAGCGATTTCCGGCGATTTTCCGTAGGTAGGTACGAAATTTGCATTAGATTACGAAGCGGTTAAAGTTAGATTGGGCGATGGCCGCTAATAATAAAAATTCGGCGTTATTTCAAACGTCTTGGAACGGATATTACTGGGTGTGGCTAATTTGGTTTTGACATACAATTAGTCCGTCTTCGTTCGATTCCTGTAGTCGAAGCGCAAACTAGGAAAACGCGAGCATGGCATTTTTAGACGATCTCAAAAAAGAAGCAGAAACGCAAAAGCAGCAAGAGATGCTGCAAACCCAATCCAAATTGGTTGCGGTCAGCCAGAATTTTCTGCATGTACAAAAGCAATATAAGATCATTCACCATTATTTGTTGGAGTTGGTGAATCAATTAAATGTACTGAGCCTCGATTTGCAACGAGCCTATTACATTGAAGGTTTCGGCATGATCGATAATTTCCGGCCGCGGGATTATGCGCTGAGCATCGACTCCATTCGCATTGGGCAGAAAGATTTTGCCAATACCCTGATCCTACGGTTTAAAAACGTGACCGATAAAACGATTACGGTGGAACGCAATGTACCGACGCAGATCGATAATCTCAAAGAGTATCTGTGGCAGAACAATCTCAAATACCAGTGCACCGAATATAAAAACGAACGGGGCGTGGTGTCGCGTGCTATTTTCAACATCACCAGTGAAATTCCTGTCGCGATTCGTTTTTCCGCTGACTTCGAGAATGCCAAGATATTTTTACAGATGAAAAACTTTGGCGGTTTGACGGTGAACGAATATATCTACGATGCGGATGAAGTGAATACAGAACTGCTGGACGAAATGGCGAAATACCTGATCGATAAGCCTAGTAAGTTTAGGGATTTAGGGCGCCACCAACTCACCATGCGCGAATCTACGCGGCAAGCCCGGCAAGCCAAAGATGTGCAGTACGCTAATGGGGTGGCAAAGACTGAAGACGAGGAAGAAGAAAAAAGCGGTGGCTTCTTTGACCGGCTTAAGTCCATCCTGTCGTAATCTCGCTGAATAACCGTCTGCGCGTTGTTTTGCGCTAAACTGGCTCCCATGGATCTATCGCAATTTTTTCATTTGATGGCGGATAAGCGTGCCTCGGATTTGTTTTTCTCCGCAGGTGCGTCGGTCTATATCAAAATCGAGGGTGAAATTCGCCCGATCAATCAGCAAGTGCTCGACCACACGATTGTGAAGGCAATTGCCTACGGCTTGATGACGCCAGAGCAAATCAAAACCTTCGAAGCTACGCTGGAAATGAATTTCGGCCTGTCGGTGCCGGACGTCGGGCGCTTTCGCGTTAATGTGTTTCGTCAGCGCGGTTCGGTGGCGATGGTTATTCGCTATATATCCGATAATGTTCCGACCGTCGAAAGCCTCAATTTGCCGCCGGTGTTAAGCGAATTGGTGATGCACAAACGCGGTTTGATTTTGGTGGTGGGTGCAACGGGATCCGGTAAATCGACTTCGCTGGCGGCCATGATTGATCACCGCAATCGGCATTCCAGTAGTCATATTCTAGCGATTGAAGATCCTATCGAGTTTGTGCATCGTCATCAGCGCTCTATCGTAAATCAACGTGAAGTCGGTATCGATACGCATTCCTATGCGGCGGCCTTGGTCAATGCGCTACGTGAAGCGCCCGATGTATTGTTGATCGGCGAAATCCGCGATCAAGACACGATGCGCCAAGCGTTGATTTATACCCAGACCGGCCACCTTTGTTTAGCGACGCTGCACGCGAATAATGCCTATCACGCCTTGAATCGCATCACCAGCCTGTTCCCGGCGGAATCGCTGGAAGGTTTGCTGCTGGATTTGTCCTTAAGTCTACGGGCGGTTGTTTCGCAGCGTTTAGTACGGGGCGTGGACGGCAAGCGGGTAGCGGCGGTCGAGGTCTTAGTGAACAATATGCATATCGCTGAATTGATTCAGCGCCGCGAAGTCGACAAAATCAAAGATGCCATGGAGCAATCCATGGTGGAAGGTTCACAAACGTTTGAAGAATCGCTGCTGGAGTTGGTGTTGTCCGGGAAAATCAGCAAGCAGGAAGCCTTGCTCAACGCCGATTCGGCAACCAATATGGAATGGCTATTGGCGAATACGGGTAAATATCAGGAAAAAAGGGCGCAGCGCCAGCAAAGCTTTCAGGTGGAAGACAAGGTTGAAGAGGAGGATGACGGCGTGCCTTCTCTGTTGTCGATGGATGATTTGTCCAAGATCGGTATTGGCGGGATTAAAAATTAAACTGGGGATGCGATCACCAGAAGCAAAAACCGGCATTAGCCGGTTTTTTTTGCCCAAAATTTTCACGGCAAGGCCGTGGGCACATGCAAAATTAGGTATTTATCGCGCTGCGAGATACTGCTGGAACTCATCGGAGTTCATTTCGCGCACCTTCATGCCGGACTTCGCGGTGAACGGATAGTAGAAAGTATAATGATCGTTGATTCGGACTTTGATGATGACGGTATCCGAAGTCGCGCTGTTACGAGAACCAAAAAGACGATTTGCCAAACGTTTAATCATGGTCATTACTCCTGTCTTCGTTGTTATATCAGAGGAATGAGCAAGCACCGTGCCAGCTTCTTGATACGCTTCTTTACATTGTTATAGCGTACCGGTTTTTTGTTAAAAAAATATTACAATACAGTTAGTTATTGGGTATTTGCTTAGCGGATGAAAGCGGCTTCACGCCGACAGCGATGGCATGAATAAACTTTCCCTCCACTTTCACGATAGTAGAGAAAATGCCATCGGTGACCTAAAACTCGACAGAGTGAGCGTTGAACTAGTTTTTGCAGCAGATGCATTGGCAACTCCCGGGAGTGTAATCGCCAATAAGCAAGACCCAGGCCAAAAAATTAAGTCATTTATAAACAATGCGCTATGATTGTAATTCGAGTTTTAAGCCCAAAAGACCAGTGAAAATGTAAATTTTGGCGACATCTGCCCTTCGTGGTCACAAATTTTTTGTAGGTGTTAAAAAGTCATGAAGCCCGTCCTCTATCGCGGCCGTTTCGCACCATCGCCTTCTGGGTCTTTGCATTTTGGATCTTTGCTGACGGCGCTCGGTAGTTTTCTCGATGCAAAATCTCAAGGCGGTGAATGGCGGTTGCGTATCGACGATCTCGATCCGCCACGGGTTGCACCAGGTGCGACGGATGCGATTTTGCGTGCGCTGCAAGCTTATGGTCTGGAATGGGACGGCGCGGTGCTATATCAAAGTCAGCGTGCCGGTGCTTACCAAGCAGCGCTGGATGCTTTGAGGGCGTCGGGCGCAGTGTATGCCTGTGGATGTACGCGGCGTGAAATTGCCGATTCCAATGCGGGTCAGGAAAATGCAGCGATTTATCCCGGTACCTGCCGTAATGGTTTGCCTCAAGGCAAGGCGGCCCGCGCTTGGCGCTTGGATACGCGCGGCGCTTGCATGCGTATTGAAGACCGCTTGCAAGGCGCGATTGAGCAAGATTTGGAAAGAATTTCCGGTGATTTCGTCTTACAGCGTGCGGATGGGCTATTCGCCTACCAACTCGCTGCGGTGGTGGATGACGCTGAATTGGGGATTACGGATGTCGTGCGTGGCGCGGATTTGATCGATTCTTCTCTGCGCCAAGTGTATGTCCAGCAATTGCTCGGTCTGGCCAATCCCAGGTACCTGCATTTACCGGTCGTGGTCAACGCCGCCGGGGAAAAGCTATCCAAACAAACGCTCGCGCCCGGGTTGGATCTTTCGCATCCGCAAAAAACGCTCATACAAGCATTAAGTCTTTTAAATCAATCCCCGCCGCAAGACATGACGCGCGCCAGTGTGGCTGAAATCCTGGCATGGGCTGGTGCGCATTGGCATCTCGAGCGCTTGCCGCCCGTCCGTCATTTGTCGCCAGCGGCTTAACGCTGCTTCATTAACCAAGCGTAACTGGTTTTACTGCGCCACAAGCCTATGATGAAATCGTAAACAAACCGGGGCAGCATCATGATTAACGTATTCAACTTCTTGCTTATCTCCATCGTCCTACTTTCGCTGGCTTTTGCTTAAGCGGTAATAGGTCGTTGGCGCACGCGGATTTCGATTCGCGCGCAACTCATGCTACATTTTAGCCTATGGATTCCCCTAGGCTATTACCCGCAGATCGCGACACCCTTACCCCGTTTTTATTCGAGCATGCCGAAGTCCGAGGCGAAGTGGTACGTCTTGATGCCACTTGGCGTGCCGTCCTTGAAAATCACGCTTATCCCGAGCCGGTTCGTAATCTTTTGGGCGAGATGATGGCCGCTGCCAGTTTGCTCGCCGCCACGCTCAAGTTTGAAGGTTCGCTGATCATGCAAATGCAAGGCAGCGGGCCGGTGACACTGGCCGTGGTGGAATGCAGCAGCGAATATCATTTGCGCGCCACCGCTAAATGGAATGACGACCTCGTTCCAGGAGATATTGCAGCGCTGCTGGGCCAAGGCAAGTTCGTCATCACCATTGACCCGAAAACCAGTAACCAAATCTACCAAGGCATCGTTGCCCTGGAAGGTGCGACGGTAGCCGAAGTGCTGGAGCACTACATGCTGCAATCCGAGCAATTGGAAACACGGCTGTGGTTGGCTGCGGATCATGACCAAGCCTGTGGTTTCTTACTGCAACGCTTGCCGGACAATGCTTCGGAAGACCCCGATGCCTGGAACCGCGCGCTGAATCTTGGTAATACGCTCAAGGCGGAAGAGTTGCTGAATTTGTCTGCGCGCGAAATTCTGCATCGCTTATTTCACGAAGAAGATTTGCGCTTGTTCGATGCACGCCCAGTTTCGTTTCGCTGCACCTGCTCGCGCGAGCGGGTGGCCAATATGCTGCGCTTGCTGGGCTTGGACGAAGTGCATTCCATTTTGGAAGAACAAGGAAAAATTGCTGTGGATTGCGAATTCTGTAATCGGCATTATCAGTTCGATGCGGTGGATGC
>JAHECG010000057.1:16346-20807 GCA_024641855.1 Betaproteobacteria bacterium
TGTTGTGACCCAGTAGACTGCTCAGTCTATTTCCAAGATGACGCCCATGCTGACAACCATCGACAATCCCCTCGACACGCGCCAGCGGGTATTGGATGCGGCTTGCGATGCCTTCCGTGAGGAAGGCTATCAAGTCAGCATCGACCGCATCGCGACGCGCGCCCAAGTGGCACGCCAAACCTTATATAACCACTTCCCCAGCAAGGATGCGCTGTTCGCCGAGGTGATCCGCAACGCGATTGAATCGATCTTGGTGACGCTGGAAGGCGACGGTGATGTGCGTACCACTTTATTGGCTTTTGGCGACGCTTACCGCAGCAAACTCCTCAGTCTAGAAGGCGTCGCAATTGTGCGTGCCATGATTGCTGAAGCGCCGCGCTTTCCCAAATTGGCCAAACAGTTTTTTGCGCAAGGCCCGGCCATGACCCGCAAGCACCTTGCCGTTTATCTATCCTACGCGATGGAGCAGGGATGGTTGCGCCCAGACAACCCGGAATTCGCCGCCGAAATGCTCAGCGCCATGTTGATTGATTTCGATCGCTTGCGTGGCCTCATCAATTTGCAAACGGATTTACTCAAGCCCGCGAAGACAGCACAAGTGGTCGACTGTTTCCTGCGAGCTTTTGCGCCTCAAAAGGAACTGCAATGAAACGTTTACTGCCACTCATGATTTTGCCGTTATTCGCCGCTTGCAATCCCGATGGCAAAAATGCGCCGCCAGGTGCGGGTGGGCCACCGGGCGGTATGCCGCCACCGGAAGTAGAGGTGATGCAAGTCACGCGCGGTGCGGTCACGCTAACACCCGAACTGCCCGGTCGCGTGGTTGCCGTGCGTTCCGCGCAAGTGCGGGCGCGGGTCGAGGGCATCGTCGAAAAGCGTTTGTTTAAAGAAGGCAGCGACGTGCGCGCCGGTCAGCCATTATTTCAGTTGGATGACCGCACTTATCGCACCGCTGCCCAAGCCGCAGAAGCTGATGTGGCCTTGAAAAAACTCAGTCTGTCGCGTGTTGAATCCTTGCTGCCGATCAAAGCCGTCACCCAGCAGGAAGTCGATGTGGCCAAAGCCGCGCTGAAGCAATCCGAAGCGCAGGCGTCGCGTGCCAAGTTGGATTTGGAAAACACCACGGTGCCCGCCGCCATTTCCGGCCGCATCGGCCGTTCACTCATCACCGAAGGTGCCTTGGTCGGGCGCGGCGATTCCACGCTGATGACCACCATCGAACAACTAGACCCAGTGAATGTGCTGTTCACGCAACCTAACGCCGAAGTGTTGAGCTTAAAAAGTGCGCTCGCCTCCGGGCGCTTAAAAGCCACCGACAATCGCAGCGTGGAACTCATCCTGGAAAACGGGCAGCCGTATCCACACAAAGGCCGCTTATTTTTTAGCGATATGAGCGTCGACCCGAGCACCGGCGCCATTACGCTTAAAGCCGAATTTCCCAACCCGGAGCGCTTGCTGTTACCCGGCACTTTCGTGCGTGTGCGTGTGTCGCAAGCATTGGCGCCCAACGTGCTAACCATTCCGCAGAGTGCCTTGCAGTCGGGTGCTCAAGGCCAGTTCGTCTTGTTGGTCGGACCGGAAAATAAAGTCATGCCGCGCCCGGTTAAAGTCGGCGCCATGGCTGGCGATCGTTTTGTGATTGAAGATGGGCTGGCGGGTGGCGAGAGCCTCATCGTGGCCGGCGTGCAAAAAGTGCGACCAGGCGCCGTCGTGAAACCCGTGTCGAAAAAACAGGCGAACTGACATGGCCCGTTTCTTTATTCATCGCCCGATCTTTGCTTGGGTCATCGCCATCCTGATCATGCTGGTCGGCGTGATCGCGCTGCAAAAATTACCCGTAGCGCAATACCCGCCCGTCGCGCCGCCGCAGATTGCCTTCAACGTGACCTATCCTGGCGCTTCGGCGCAGGTGGTCGAGGATACCGTGGTCAAGCTGATCGAGCAGGAGATGAACGGTATCGAGCATCTGCTGTACATGGAAGCGTCTTCCGAATTAGGCGGCGGCACGCTGACGCTGACTTTTGAGCCCGGAACCAATATCGATATTTCTTCAGTAGAAGCGCAGAACCGCTATAAGCGCGTCGAAGCGCGCTTGCCGGAAGAGGTACGCCGCCTCGGTGTGCCGGTCACCAAACCGCAGCGCAATTATTTGATGTTTGTCGCCATCAATTCCAAGAATGGGGATAAAAGCTTTATCGACTTAGGCAGCTTTGCGGCCTCCAATGTATTGGATCCGATTCGCCGCGTGCCTGGCGTGGGCGAGGCGATTTTGTTCGGTGCCGAATACTCCATGCGCATCTGGCTCAAGCCGGCGCAACTGACTTCCTATGGCCTCACGCCAGCGGATGTCAAAAGTGCCTTGCAAGCGCAAAACGTGCAACTGGCCACCGGCGAATTGAACCAAACGCCGGCTGGACCCGGCGCGCAAGTCAACGCAGTGATCGTGACGCGCGGTCGACTCAGCACGCCGGAAGAGTTCGGCAATGTCGTGGTGCGCGCGTTGCCGAATGGCGCCACGGTCAAGGTCAAGGACGTCGCGCGTGTCGAGTTGGGGGGTGAGAGTTACGATCGCTATGCGCGCATGAACGGCCAGCCGATTGCCGCCATCGCCATTCGCGTTGCGCCCGGCGCCAACGCTTTGGATGTCGCTAAAAACGTCAAAGCGCGCATGGCCGAACTCGCGCAATTTTTCCCCAAGGGCTTGGATTGGGCCGTGCCGTATGACACCTCGCGCTTCGTTGAAATTTCCATCTTTGAAGTCGTGAAGACTTTGGTCGAGGCGATGATTCTGGTATTCATCGTGATGTACGTATTCCTCGGCCACTGGCGCACCACGTTGATCCCGGCGGTGGTGGTGCCGGTCGCGTTGGCGGGTGCTACGGCATCGCTGTATGCCTTCGGCTTCTCCATCAATGTGCTGACCCTGTTCGCCATGGTGCTCGCCATTGGTGTGCTGGTGGACGATGCTATTGTGGTGGTGGAAAACGTCGAGCGCATCATGCGCGAAGAACGCCTGCCGCCACTGCAAGCGACCATCAAAGCCATGGATCAAATCATCGGTGCGATTCTGGGCATCTCGGTAGTGCTGTCGGCAGTGTTCATGCCGATGCTGTTCTTCGGCGGTTCCGTCGGCGCCATCTATCGGCAATTTGCCGCGACCTTAATTCTGACCATGGCGTTCTCAGTGTTCATGGCGCTCTCGCTCACGCCGGCCATGTGTGCCACCTTGCTCAAGCCCGGTCATGAAGACCAAGACGAAAAGCGTTGGTTCAATCGTTTCTTCGGTCGCGTCACCAATAAATATCGCAGTACGACCGCACGCATCTTGGCGCGCACCGGTCGCTGGACTGTGATCTATCTGGTCATTGTGCTGGCGACCGGTTGGTTTTTCACGAAACTGCCCGGTAGCTTTTTGCCGTCTGAAGACCAAGGCTACTTCATCAGCCTAGTGCAATTGCCGGGCGGTGCAACGCAGGAGCGCACGGTGAATGTGCTCACGCAAGTGGAAAAGTTTTATCAGCAACAACCGGAAGTCGAACGCGTTATCGGCGTAGTCGGCTTTTCTTTTTTTGGTCGTGGGCAGAATGCTGCATTGGTCTTCACCCGGCTCAAGGATTGGGATGAACGCAAAGGCAAAGAGCATTCGGCGGATAATCTGGTCGGCCGCGCTTTTGGCGCTTTATCGCGCATCAAGGAAGCTTTCATTATTGCCGTGAATCCGCCGCCGATTCCTGAGTTGGGCGCGGTCGGAGGTTTCGATTTCCGTTTGCTGGATCGCACCGGTCAGGGTCGTGAAGCCTTGCTGGATGTGCGCAATATGGTGTTGGGTTTAGCCAGCCAAGATAAGCGCTTGGCCGGCGTGCGCCCAGAAGGCCAAGAGCCGGGGCCGCAAGTGTTTCTGGAAATCGATCGTGAAAAAGCGCAAGCCTTGCAGATCGATATGGCGAGCCTCAACGACACACTTTCTTCCGCCATTGGTGTTGCTTATGTGAATGACTTTGTGCGCGCTGGACGCATACTCCGCGTACAGATGCAGGCCGATGCCGACTTGCGCAAAACGCCGGATGATCTGCTGAAATTACCGGTGCGCAATCGTCTGGGCGACATCGTGCTGTTGGGTGAAATCGCTCACCCCAAATGGATTGTCGGCCTGCCCAAGATCGACCGCTACAACGGCAACCCCTCGATGAAAATTGCCGGTACACCGGCACCAGGACATTCCACGGGCGAAGCCATGCAAGCCATGGAAGAGATCGCGAAAAAATTGCCACCTGGTTTCGGCTACGCTTGGTCTGGCACTTCGTTCGAAGAGCGACTCGCCGGTGCGCAAGCGCCGATTCTGTTTGCCTTGTCTTTGTTCGTGGTGTTCTTAGCACTCGCCGCTTTATATGAAAGCTGGGCGATTCCCTTCACAGTGATTTTGGTCGTGCCCTTGGGTGTGCTTGGCGCAGTGACGGCGGT
>JAHECG010000058.1 GCA_024641855.1 Betaproteobacteria bacterium
CCGATGATCTTGCGCTCGGCATACGTCAAATACGCCACGCACAACATCAAGGGCAGCGTGATCAAAACGATCAGCAGCAACGTTTTAACGAACGTAAATAGATATGAGCCCCACACTGGGCCAAACCATTCTAGATAATAAGGCTGGAAGAAATCGATCATGCGCGCTCCACCACAATTGCGCCGAACAAACCACCCAAATGCATGGTCGTCGGATGCGCACCAGCAACGCGCACGCAGTTATTGGGTAAACGATCATCGCGCGCTACCGCCAATTGCGCTTGCCCTGTGCCCTGTTTCAATTGCACGGCATCGCCGACATTCAAGCCCAGCTGCTGTAGCAACGCACCATTGATCCACGCCTGTGGCGCTTGCGCATCTCTGGTTTTTTGTAGCGAGGGCGCGCGCCGCACCAATGCATCAGCCTGATAAATAGGGACTTCACCGATACGTTCGATACCGTTGGCTTTGACCGACAGGTCGCCTAAGTTCAACTGCTTCAGCGCATTATCAAGCTTGCCAGTGGTTTCTCCTGACGGTAGCAATTCCGCGCGCACTTGCTCGGTACTGTTGTAATCAAAACCCGGCAGGTTCAATAAATTGCCCAATACCCGCAGCACTTTCCAAGCGGGCCGTGTTTCGCCGCGTGGTTTGGATACCGCATTGAATGATTGCACCCGACCTTCGGTATTGATAAACGTACCTGATGTTTCGGTGAACGGCGCAATCGGCAGCATCACGTCAGCGTAGTCCTGTGCATGATGTTTAAATGCGGAGAGTGCGACTACCATTTTGGCTTGCATCATGGCGCTTAAAGCTTGCTGCGCATCGTAGCTATCTAGGTCGGCTTCTACATTCAGGAGAAAATAGGCTTGACGCGGGCTGGCCAACATCTGCATCGCATTCATACCAGCGCCTTGGGGCCAAGCACCTGCGATATAGGCGCCAACACTATTCGCGGCTTCGCCCAGGAATCCAACATTGCCACCGATAATACGTACCAATTCCAGCGCTAAGCTGTGTAAGTTCGCCGCTTGCGGATGATGTTGCGCGGTATTGCCGAGCAATACGGAAACTTGCTTACCAGCGACTAGGCTATTGGCAATCGCTTGCGCGTTGGCATCCGGCGTTATGCTGGCAAATGCTTCGCTTAAGGTGACTTGCTTGAGTTGTGCCGCCGCTTTAACGACTTGCGCCAAGGCATTCACGATAGCGCTTGGTGCGACGATGGCTTTGTTGGCCACACGGCACAACAAATCGTCATCGACCGCATTGATTAAATTCAGCTTCATCCCTTTTTTAACAGCTTGGCGTAAGCGATGCGCCATTAAAGGATGATCTTTACGCAGCGTGCTGCCGACCACTAATACCGCATCGGATTGCGCTAGCTGCTCGACTGTTTGACCCAACCAAGGCGTACCCGCTTGGGCAGCATCGGCACTGAAATCCGATTGACGCAAGCGATGGTCAACATTATTGCAGCCATGCGCGCGCATCAATTTTTGCAGCAAATATAATTCTTCCAAGGTGCTGTGCGGCGTGGCTAAGGCGCCGATGGCATCCGCACCGTAGTCGGCCTTGATATCCTTGAGTCCATGCACGACGTATTCGAGCGCCGTTTGCCAATCGGTTTCACGCCACTGTCCATCTTGTTTGATCATGGGCATGGTTAAGCGTTGGTCGCTATTCAGCGCTTCATAAGAAAAGCGATCGCGATCCGCTAACCAACATTCATTCAGCGCATCGTTGTCGCGTGGCAAGACCCGCATCACGCGTTCTTTCACCAGATGCGCCGAGAGATTCGCACCCAGACCATCGTGCGGGCTAATTGAGGGACGGCGTACCAATTCCCAACTACGCGCAGTGTAGCGGAACGGCTTCGAGGTCAACGCGCCGACTGGGCACAAATCGATCATGTTGCCGGATAATTCGGAATCCACCGTCTGCGAAATAAACGGCATGATTTCGGAATGCTCACCGCGTGCGGCTTGTCCCAACTCCATCAAGCCACCAATCTCTTGACCAAAGCGCACACAACGGGTGCAATGAATGCAGCGGGTCATGTCAGTCGCAATCAAAGAGCCCAGATTTTTGTTGATAACGACACGTTTTTCTTCGGTATAGCGTGAGCTGCTGCCCCCATAACCAACGGCCAAATCCTGCAATTGGCACTCGCCACCTTGATCACAAATTGGGCAATCCAACGGGTGATTGATCAGTAAAAACTCCATCACGCCTTGTTGTGCGCGGATGGCTTTTTCCGACTTGGTCGCGACCTTCATGCCATCGGTGACGGGCGTGGCGCAAGCGGGCAAAGGTTTCGGCGCCTTTTCGATATCGACCAAGCACATGCGGCAGTTGGCGGCGACCGACAGTTTGCGGTGATAGCAAAAACGTGGAATATAAATTCCCAGCGCATCGGCAGCATCAATCACGGTGCTGCCTTCTGCGACTTCAATCTGTTGGCCGTCGATTTCGATGTTCAACATACTAATGACACCCATCCAAGCTGCGCTTGTGTTCAATAAAATGCTCGAACTCCGAGCGGAAATGCTTGATAAAACTTTGCACCGGCGTCGCTGCTGCATCGCCGAGTGCGCAAATCGTGCGGCCACCGATATTCGTCGATACGTCCATCAACAGATCCAAATCTTCCAGCTTGCCATTGCCCTGCACGATACGATGCACGATGCGATACAGCCAACCGGTTCCCTCGCGGCACGGCGTACACTGTCCGCACGACTCTTCAAAATAGAAATACGACAAACGCTCTAACGCGCGCACCATGCAAATACGGTCGTCGATCAGGATGACCGAACCAGCACCCAGCATCGAGCCGGCCTTGGCCAGCGCGTCGTAATCCATGGTGACATCCATCATCACATCTGCCGGCAACACTGGTACCGAAGATCCACCAGGAATACAGGCTTTCAGCGTGCGCCCTTCACGCATGCCACCAGCCATTGCCAATAAATCGCGGAACGGCAAGCCGAGCGGCACTTCGTAGTTGCCCGGCTTATTGACTTGGCCCGATACGGAAAAAATCTTGGTGCCGCCATTGTTTGGTTTGCCCAACTCCAGAAACTTCTGTCCGCCATTGCGGATAATGTAGGGAATATTGGCGAAGGTTTCGGTATTGTTGATCACCGTCGGCCGACCATACAAACCGAAGCTGGCAGGGAATGGCGGCTTGAAGCGTGGCTGACCTTTTTTACCTTCGATCGATTCCAATAAGGCCGTTTCTTCACCACAGATATAAGCGCCAAAACCGTGATGCGCATGCAATTCAAAATCAAAACCACTACCAAGAATATTCTTGCCCAGCAAACCTGCGGCACGCGCCTCTTCCAGCGCACGTTCGAACATTTCGTATTCGGCCCAGATTTCGCCATGAATATAGTTGTAGCCGACTTTCGCACCGAGCGTATAGCCACAGATGAGCATGCCTTCAATCACGCTGTGCGGATTGTAGCGAATGATGTCGCGATCCTTGAACGTACCCGGCTCGCCTTCATCGGTGTTGCACACGACATATTTCGTGCCTTCAAAATGGCGCGGGATAAAACTCCACTTAAGGCCAGTCGGAAAGCCTGCGCCACCGCGCCCACGTAAGCCAGAAGCTTTCACTTCGGCAATAATCGTCTCGGCCTGGATTTTCTCCGCCAGAATTTTTTTCAGTGCCTGATATCCGCCCACTTGCTCGTAATTGGCGAGCGTGCCCGGGTTTGGATGATCCAGCACATTGAGGATGACTTTTTCGCTCATGGCTTATCCAAATCCGCCAACATTTGATCAATCTTTTCCGGCGTCATGAAGCTGCACATTTTGTGATTGTTGACCAGCAACACGGGGGCATCGCCGCAAACGCCCATGCACTCGCCTTCCAACAGCGTGTACTTGCCGTCCGACGTGGTTTCACCGAAACCAATCCCCAGCTTTTGTTTTAGGTACGCTCCCGCATCATTTTCCCAGGTCAGACGGCACGGCAAATTGGTGCATACCGTCAAGCAATGCTTGCCGACCGGGTGCATGCGATACATGTTATAAAAGGTCGCGACTTCATAAGCTGCAATACGCGGCATTTCCAGATAATCCGCCACAAATTGAATCGTCTCGTTGGACAGCCAACCCAGCTCTTGTTGCGCAATGCGCAAGGCCGACATCACCGCCGACTGTTTCTGCTCGGTCGGATATTTTGACACTTCGCGGTCGATTTTCGCGAGAGATGCTGCGGACAAGCTCATCGGTCGATCTCTCCAAATACGATATCTTGCGTGCCGATGATGGCCACCACATCAGCAATCATGTGGCCACGCGCCATTTCATCAAGAGCCGCCAGATGCGCAAAACCCGGCGCACGAATTTTTAAACGATACGGTTTGTTGGCGCCATCAGAGACCAGGTAAATTCCAAACTCACCTTTTGGATGTTCCACCGCGGCATACGCTTCACCGGCGGGCACGTGAAAGCCTTCGGTAAATAATTTGAAGTGGTGAATCAACTCTTCCATATTCGATTTCATATCGAGGCGCGAAGGCGGCGCAATTTTGTGATTTTCTGTGATCACTGGCCCCGGATTTTTCCGTAACCATGCCACGCATTGCTTGATGATGGAATTGGATTGGCGCATCTCTTCCATGCGCACCAAATACCGGTCATAGCAATCGCCGTTCACACCGACGGGAATATCGAACTGCATACGATCGTAAACTTCGTACGGCTGCTTCTTACGTAAATCCCAAGCAATTCCCGAGCCTCGCAACATCGGGCCGGTAAAACCCAGTGCTTTAGCGCGCTCCGGCGTAACGACACCAATGCCGACCGTACGCTGCTTCCATATGCGGTTATCGGTAAGCAATGTTTCATACTCATCAACATAACCTGGAAAGCGCTTGGTGAAATCATCAATAAAATCGAGCAGAGAACCTTGGCGATTTTCATTCATGCGCGCAATTTCATTCGAATTGCGCATCTGATTGACTTGGTATTGCGGCATGGTTTCGGGCAGGTCGCGATACACGCCACCCGGACGATAATAAGCAGCATGCAAACGCGCACCCGACGCCGCTTCATAGCAGTCCATCAAATCTTCACGTTCACGGAAGGCATACAAAAACACCGTCATGGCGCCGATGTCCAGCGCATGCGCACCCAGCCACAACAGATGGTTCAGCAAGCGCGTAATTTCATCGAACATCACACGGATATACTGCGCACGCTCCGGCACTTCCAACTGCAACAGTTTTTCGATGGCCATCACATAGGCGTGCTCGTTGCACATCATGGATACGTAATCGAGACGATCCATATAGGGCACGGACTGAATAAAGGTTTTGTTTTCGGCTAATTTCTCGGTGCCGCGATGCAACAAGCCCACGTGCGGGTCGGCGCGTTCGACGACTTCACCATCCAACTCCAACACCAAGCGCAATACGCCGTGCGCGGCGGGATGCTGCGGGCCAAAATTAAGCGTGTAGTTACGAATTTCAGCCATGGAATGTATCTTCGCGAATGGTGCGCGGTGTGATCTCGCGCTCTTCAATGGAAACCGGTTGATACACGACGCGCTTTTGATCCGGGTCGTAGCGCATTTCGACGTAACCACTGAGCGGGAAATCTTTGCGGAATGGGTGACCCACAAAGCCATAATCCGTCAGGATGCGACGCAGATCGGGATGACCTTCAAACATAATCCCAAACAAATCGAAGGCTTCGCGTTCAAACCAATTCGCGGATGGCCAGATTTCGATGACCGAATCCACTACTGGGAAATCCTCATCCTCGGCAAATACCCGCACCCGAAGGCGCTGGTTTTTATTCACTGACAACAAGTGATATACCGCAGCAAAACGTTTGCCCTGCCACGCGCCATCGCCATAGGCTTGATAATCGACGCCACACACATCAATCAATTGTTCAAAATTAAGACTGAAATCATCACGCAATAATTTCATCACGCTCAACATTTCGTTGCGTGAAATTACCAGCGTCAGTTCGCCTACGTGCTCCTGCACGGAAAAATCACGCCCTTCGAGCAAAATTTCGAGACGTTCGGAAAGAGCTTCCAGCTTAGCGTTCATACAAGGCTTCAAGGTTAACGCGCGATGGTATTGGTGCGCTTGATTTTGTTTTGCAATTGCACCAAGCCATATAACAAAGCTTCGGCAGTCGGCGGGCAGCCGGGCACATACACATCGACCGGCACAATGCGGTCGCAGCCGCGCACTACAGAATAGGAGTAATGATAGTAGCCACCACCATTGGCGCAGGAACCCATCGAAAGGACCCAGCGCGGTTCGGCCATTTGGTCATAGACTTTACGCAAAGCTGGCGCCATTTTGTTGCACAGCGTACCGGCAACAATCATTAAATCCGACTGGCGTGGGCTGGGTCGAAACACAATCCCAAAGCGATCCAAGTCATAGCGAGATGCGCCGGCCTGCATCATTTCCACCGCACAGCAGGCCAAACCGAAGGTCATCGGCCACAGCGAGCCGGTGCGCGTCCAATTCACAACGGAATCGACCGTGGTCGTGACGAAGCCCTTTTCGAGCAAGCCTTCTATTCCCACTCCAGCGCCCCCTTCATCCATTCATAGATGAAACCAACCACTAAGATGCCCAAGAAAAACAACATCGCGACATAACCAAACAGGCCAATCTCATCCAGCACGATAGCCCACGGGAAGAGGAAAGCGATTTCCAGGTCAAACAAGATAAACAAAATAGCCACGAGGTAATAGCGCACGTCGAATTTCATCCGCGCGTCTTCAAAGGCCTCAAAGCCACATTCGTAGGGGGATAGTTTTTGACTGTCAGGGCGCTGTGGGGCCAAGAAATAGCCGACGCTCATCGCAATGACGCCGACCGCAAGGCCGACAACAATGAACAGCAAAACCGGGAAATAATTCTCCAGCACTCTCCTCCACTCCCGCCGTATCCTGAAAATATCGAGGATCAGCGCTATTTTTCAGCTGCATTTTGCAACTGTTAACTATTTATTATAGAGGGTAAGTCTAGTGGTCTGACGAGCTTAGTGTCAAGCTCGAAAATGGATATTTTTTTATTATAATTCAATTAGTTACTGGATTATTTTGACTTATTATCACATAACCAAAGTTTATGGTGCCGACGGCGAGACTCGAACTCGCACGACTTGCGTCACCGCCCCCTCAAGACGGCGTGTCTACCAATTCCACCACGTCGGCAAAACTACAAAACTTAATTTGGAATGTCTTTGGCCTTCGAGCCCGTTGGGGCGGCTGGGACTACTGGTTTTTCTGGAATTATTGGCAGTTGGACTTGCACTGGTTTTTGTTCCTTCACAGCCAATGGCGCATTCTGCTTAGTAAACGAAAAATAAGTCAGACCCATGCTGGTTAGAAAAAACACCGTCACCGCTACTGCCGTCGCACGACTTAGAAAGTTAGCCGAGCCTGATGCACCAAACAAACTACCGGAGGAACCGCTACCAAATGCGGCACCCATGTCTGCACCCTTGCCATGTTGCAGCAAAACCAAGCCTACCACCGCCAAAGAGGCAATGATGTGCGCCATCCAAACAAAAGATTCCATAATTAGACCTTATACAGCCTTAGGCTGTGCTGCTTTGCAAATTGAAACGAACTCATTAATGTCTAACGAAGCGCCGCCGATTAAACCGCCATCAATATCGGGCATCGAAAACAACTCGACTGCATTTGACGCTTTAACGCTGCCACCGTAAAGAATAGTCAAATTCTCAGCCAACTCGGCATTTTTTTCTGCGAATAGACCACGAATAAACGCGTGCACTTCTTGCGCCTGCTGCGGTGTCGCTGTTTTACCGGTACCAATAGCCCACACGGGCTCATAGGCAACGACGCAATCTTTTAAAGCATCCAAACCGGCTTTATCCACGACCGCCAACAACTGACGCTTGACCACATCTGCCGTGATATTTTTCTCACGCTCTTCTAAGGTCTCGCCAACACATAAAATCGGTTTGATACCGGCTTTCTGCGCGGCTACGAACTTTTCGGCCACTGTCGCATCGTCTTCACCGTAAATCGCCCGGCGCTCGGAATGTCCGACCAATACAATGTTGCAACCCAAATCATTCAGCATGCCAACCGAAACTTCACCGGTAAACGCGCCTTTTTCATGCTGGCTGACATTCTGCGCACCCCAAATCACTTGCGAGCCTTGCAGAATAAATTGTGCTTGAAACAAATACGGGAATGGAACACATACGCCGCAATGTACTGAATCAACACCGGCCAAGCCCGCTAAAACCCCGTCCAGCAAGGTTTTATTGCCGACAAGACTGCCGTGCATCTTCCAGTTACCCAAAACCATCTGCGCGCGCATTTTTTCTCCAAATTTGCAAAGGGTTGCATGTTACCGGGCTTGAAAATCCCGGTCAATCTTTGTGCCGTTTAAATATCTCAGTGCAACCCATATTTGTTGGCAAAACTCGCTAAACTAATGTGACAAGTTGTAACAATAGTGTCACATCGGGCTAGTAGCATCGCTGCCAACGATTTACGAGTAGCAGTGATCAACCACCAAGGAGTCTATAAACTATGATTTTTCGTCGAACCCTACTTGCAGCCAGTCTCTCACTTGGACTGCTCAGCAGCGCTTTTGCAGGTGACATTACCGGCGCTGGTGCCACTTTCCCCTACCCGGTTTACGCCAAATGGGCTGAGGCTTATAAAGCCAAAACCGGCGTTGGCTTAAATTACCAATCCATTGGCTCCGGCGGCGGCATCAAGCAAATCAAAGCCAAAACCGTAGATTTTGGTGCTTCCGACAAGCCTTTGAAGCTAGAAGAACTTGAAAAAGAAGGTTTAATGCAGTTTCCGACCGTCATGGGAGGCGTTGTACCTGTGGTTAATCTTGCCGGTGTCCAAGGTGGTCAAATCAAACTGACCGGCGCTGTATTGGCTGACATCTTCCTGGGTAAAATCAAAAAATGGAACGAGCCTGCGATCGCCAACCTAAATAAGGGTGTGGCTCTGCCTGATCAAGCCATTACCGTTGTTCACCGTTCAGACGGATCCGGCACAACTTTCATTTTCACCAACTACCTTTCCAAAGCCAGCCCTGATTGGAAGAACAAAGTCGGTGAAGAGGCTTCCGTCTCTTGGCCTGCGGGTGTGGGTGGCAAAGGCAACGAAGGCGTTGCTTCTTATGTTAAGCAAATCAAAGGCTCGATCGGTTACGTCGAATACGCCTACGCGTTGCAGAACAAAATGGCCTACACCATGCTGCAAAACAAAGAAGGTAATTTCGTCTCACCAAACGAAGACACCTTTAAGTCAGCCGCTGCTGGCGCCCATTGGGACAAAGCTCCAGGCTTTTATGAAATTCTGACCGATGAGCCGGGCAAGCAAAGCTGGCCCATTACCGGTGCCACCTTCATCTTGATGCATAAGTCGCAAACCAATGCGGAAAACGCCAAAACCGTATTGAAATTTTTTAACTGGGCTTATGCAGAAGGCGACAAATTAGCGTTGGGTCTGGATTACATCCCCATGCCAGACAATGTAGTGAAACTCGTTGAAAATGCATGGAAAGCACAGATCAAAGATGCCAGCGGCAAGGCGCTTTGGTAAGTCTTCCCGTAGACACCATAGCAAAGGGGCCGAGAGGCCCCTTTTTGACTGTATAATTGGCGGCGAAAATAACAATGATCGACACTCTAGTATTGCGGGGAAGCTTTCCCGTCGCAGAACTGGCTAAGCAAACACCACGTCAAAACATGTCAAAAACCATCAGTGACGCGACCCTTAAACGGCAACATCTGAGCGACAGATTGTTTCGCGGCACGACGCGCATGTTCGCCTTTATCGTGTTCGCCCTACTAGTCGGCATCATTATTTCTTTGCTCTTGGGTGCTTGGCCCGCATTGAAGGCCTTTGGCATCAAATTCTTTTTCGCCGCCGAATGGAATCCGGTTACAGATGAATTCGGCGCTTTAGTCCCGATCTTTGGCACCCTCGCCACATCGGCCATCGCACTGTTGATTGGCGTGCCGGTCAGTTTTGGCATCGCTCTTTTTCTCACCGAGC
This sequence comes from Betaproteobacteria bacterium, assembly GCA_024641855.1. Lineage (GTDB taxonomy): Bacteria > Pseudomonadota > Gammaproteobacteria > Burkholderiales > Thiobacteraceae > RBG-16-58-11. The sequence goes on from JAHECG010000058.1 coordinate 10,054, forward strand.
TGTCTCCAAAATGGCTGCGCCGCCCCTTAGGTATTGCCGTCGAATTGTTGGCTGGCATTCCCAGTATTATTTATGGCATGTGGGGTTTATTCGTATTTGCGCCCGCCTTTCAGGAACATATTCAACCCTGGTTGATCGACCATTTGAGTGAAGTGCCTATGCTGGGCTTCCTATTTGAAGGCGCGCCCATGGGTATCGGTATTCTGACTGCGGGCATCATCCTCGCCATCATGGTGATTCCTTTTATCGCCTCGGTCATGCGCGATGTATTCGAGATTGTTCCACCGCTATTAAAAGAATCAGCCTATGGTCTCGGCGCCACTACCTGGGAAGTCGTACGTCATGTCGTACTACCCTATACCAAAATCGGCGTTGTCGGCGGCATCATGCTGGGCCTCGGCCGCGCCCTCGGAGAAACCATGGCGATTACCTTCGTGATCGGTAACGCCCACCAGTTCAGCACCTCACTGATGATGCCGGGCAACAGCATCGCTTCAGCACTGGCGAACGAATTTAATGAAGCCACCAGCGATTTGCATGTCGCCTCTCTGATCGAGTTGGGCCTCATCTTATTCATCATTACCTTCATCGTGCTGGCCTTGTCCAAATTGTTATTGTTGCAACTCGCTAAACGTGAAGGCAAGCAGACCTAATATGTTTTCACTCTACGCACGCCGACGTCTCATCAACGCCATGAATTTGACAATCTCCATGCTCGCCATGGCCTTTGGCTTATTCTGGCTGGCTTGGATTTTGTGGACGTTATTGCGCCAAGGCCTAGGTGGCTTAGATCTGCAAATGTTCACCCAAATGACGCCGCCGCCCGGCAGTCAAGGTGGTCTGCTCAATGCGATCGCCGGCAGTTTTATGATGACCTCGGTAGCAACGCTGATCGGCACACCCATCGGGATTTTGGCGGGCGTCTATATGGCAGAATTTGGACAAAAAAGCTGGCTGGCCTCAGCCACACGCTTCGTGAATGACATTCTGCTGTCTGCGCCCTCTATCGTGATTGGTCTGTTCATCTACGAAGTCTATGTCGTAAACGTGCACCACTTTTCAGGTTGGGCCGGGTCTTTGGCACTGTCTTTAATTGTCATTCCCGTGGTCGTTCGCACCACAGAGAATATGTTGAAACTAGTACCGAATAGCCTGCGGGAAGCCGCTGCCGCCCTCGGCGCCCCGCATTGGAAAATTATTATGCTGGTAACGCTACGCGCCTCGCGCGCTGGCATCATCACCGGCTTGTTACTTGCTGTTGCACGCATCTCCGGCGAAACCGCGCCCCTACTGTTTACGGCTTTGAACAATCAATTCTGGAGCAGCAATATGAATGCGCCGATGGCCAATTTGCCCGTGGTAATTTTCCAATTCGCCATGAGCCCCTATGATGACTGGCACAAGCTAGCTTGGGCCGGCGCACTCCTTATTACTTTCGGCGTACTTGCCCTCAATATTATTGCGCGTGTGATGTTCCGCCAAAAAGGCGCACGCGGTTAAACGGGAAATCCAGCGATGACCAATTACGCACTCCCCATCCAAGATGCAGCGCCCGATGTACGAAGCGCCCCGACGGAAAAGCTTGCCGTTCGCAACTTGAATTTCCACTATGGTAAGTTCCACGCATTGAAAGACATCAACCTGAGCATTCCTGGTAATCGGGTGACCGCTTTCATTGGGCCATCCGGCTGCGGTAAATCCACGTTGCTGCGCACTTTTAATCGTATGTATGAGCTATACCCTCACCAAAAAGCCGATGGTGAAATCGTCTTGGATGGCGAAAATATTCTAGATGCACGCCAAGACCTCAACCGCCTACGCGCCAAGGTCGGCATGGTGTTCCAAAAACCCACGCCATTCCCGATGTCGATCTTTGATAACATCGCTTTCGGCGTGCGCTTATATGAACGTTTATCTACGCATGAAATGAATGACCGCGTGGAATGGGCGCTAAAAAAAGCCGCTTTATGGAATGAAGTTAAAGACAAGCTCAAGCAATCCGGCAACAGCCTCTCGGGCGGCCAGCAACAGCGCCTGTGTATCGCACGAGCGATTGCCGTTAAGCCCGAAGTCGTCCTACTGGATGAACCGGCCTCGGCACTCGATCCGATTTCAACCGCACACATCGAAGAACTGATTCATGAGTTGAAAGAGGACTACACCATCGTCATCGTGACGCATAACATGCAACAAGCGGCGCGCGTTTCCGACTGCACTGCTTATATGTATCTGGGTGAACTGATCGAGTTTGGAAATACGGACACCATCTTCACCACCCCAAAGCAAAAAGCGACGGAAGATTACATTACCGGTAAATTCGGATAAATATTCTGCTCACGCTTGCCGACAACAAGCAATTTTTCAGGTCAACTGCATTTCAAGGCATAACTGCACGCCGCCCCTGCTCTTAATCCACTGTTCACGCTACAATAGCGACTTTCAATGCAATTGGAGCACGCAAGATGTCGATGTCGGATCGCGACGGCTGGATTTGGTATGATGGAAAAATGGTTCCGTGGCGCGACGCCACCACCCACGTCCTGACCCACACCCTGCACTATGGGATGGGCGTATTTGAGGGGGTGCGCGCCTATAAAACGTCACAAGGCACGGCCATCTTCCGCCTCAAAGAACACACCGACCGTCTGTTCAATTCGGCGCATATTTTTGGCATGAAAATGCCCTATGAACGCGCAACCCTGATGGAAGCGCAGCTTGCGGCAATCCGCGACAACAAACTCGAATCCGGTTATCTACGCCCGATGGCGTTTTACGGTTCCGAAGCCATGGGCATCTCCGCCAAAACGCTCTCCACGCATGTCATCGTTGCTGCCTGGCCTTGGGGCACTTACTTAGGTAAAGAAGCGTTGGAAAATGGCATTCGCGTTAAGACCTCTTCCTTCACTCGGCATCATGTAAACATCACCATGTGCCGCGCCAAAGCCAGTTCCAGCTACACCAATTCCATCCTCGCGCACCAAGAAGCCGCACAAGATGGCTACGACGAAGCGCTGCTGCTGGATGTCGATGGCTATGTGGCCGAAGGCTCCGGCGAGAACATTTTCATCGTCAAGCAAGGCAAGCTATATACGCCCGATTTAACCTCTTGTTTGGAAGGCATTACGCGCGACACCATCATCCAACTCGCCGCCGAAATCGGCGTACCTGTGATCGAAAAACGTATCACCCGTGATGAAGTCTATTGCTGCGATGAAGCCTTTTTCACCGGCACTGCCGCCGAAGTCACACCGATCCGCGAATTGGATCGGCGCACTATCGGCGCGGGCAAACGCGGCCCGATCACTACCCAACTGCAAACCCTATTCTTCGACTGCGTGACGGGCAAAGCTCCCAAGCATCAAGACTGGCTCACTCACATTTGAGAGGCACTATGAGCGAACTCAAAGAAAACAAGCAACGCAGCATCGAAGTTGAAGCCAGCGACCTGCCGCTGCATTGTCCGATGCCAGACATGCTGTTGTGGAACGCACATCCGCGTGTGTATTTGCCCATCGAGCAAAAAGGCGAAGCGCTGTGCCCGTATTGCGGCACGCTGTATAAGCTCAAGGGTGGACCTTGCGCTGGACATCATTAAGCACCATTGCGCGTGGGTGATCGTCGACGCTTAATCGCCTCAGCTCATCCGCGCCAAGATTTCCTGCCTTGAAAAAAATCCTCATCATCGCCCCCTCTTGGGTTGGCGATACCGTCATGGCCCAGCCCTTGTTCATGCGGCTGAAGCAACGCTATCCGGATGCCATCATCGATGTCTATGCACCGCCTTGGGTCGCACCACTATTGCGACGCATGCCGGAGGTCAATGATGTCATCGTAAACCCCTTCGGTCATGGCCAAGTGCGTTTACGGGATCGTTGGCACGCTGCACGACAACTACGTGCCCGTGCTTATGATCAGGCCTTGGTGTTGCCCAATTCACTTAAGTCAGCATTGCTGCCGTTCTTTGCGGGCATTCCATTGCGCACCGGTTTTGTCGGCGAAATGCGTTATGGTCTACTCAATGACACGCACTCCCTGGATGAATTAGCCACCCCGCTGATGGTCGAACGTTTTGCGCGTCTCGCCGAAGCGCAATCTCAACCCTTACCCCGGCCGCTACCCGCGCCCGCCTTGCGCATCAATGAAGTGCAACGCGATGCCACATTAGCGCGACTCAAACTATCGACACAAACACCGATCATCACCTTCTGCCCCGGCGCGGAATATGGCCCGGCCAAGCGCTGGCCGGAACAACATTTTGCTAGCTTGGCGCAAGCGCTGCATGCGCAAGGATTTCAAATTTGGCTGATCGGCTCAAACAAAGATCAGGTGCTGGGTGATGCAATCAATACGGCCTGCGGCAATCTCTGCCGAAATCTGTGCGGCGCAACCAACCTGGATGAGGCCGTCGATTTGCTCTCCTGCGCCAGCGCCGTCGTCAGCAATGACTCCGGGCTAATGCATGTTGCCGCGGCTTTGGATAAACCCTTGATCGCGATCTATGGTTCCAGCAGCCCCGATTTCACGCCGCCGCTGTCGCAAAAAGCACGCATCGTGAGCTTGAATTTAGAATGCAGTCCATGCTTCAAGCGCGAGTGCCCATTAGGTCACTTGGATTGTCTACGCAAACTGGAACCCAGCACAATTTTGGAAAAAATTTTACGCTTACTGGAGCAAACTGCATCGGCTTGAAATTGCACGCCGCTGCAAAACAATATGCGCTGCACATAGCCCTTTGCACCGCAATTTTCAGGCTGAAACATTGGGTTTATAACAGCCATCCATAAATCCAAATACCCCGGTATACTATGCCCCCGACATTTACAAATCACAGGAGAAACACCATGAATTTGCTTTCACGTCGCCGTCAAATGCTGATCGCCGTCGCCAGTCTTTTAATCGGAAACAGCTTGGTCGCTCATGCGGAGTCCAACCCGGAAGAGGTCGTGAAATACCGGCAAGCCGTCATGAAATCCCTGGCCGCGCATATGGCAGCATCCGCCGCCATCGTACAAGGCAAGGTGAGTTACAAAGACCAACTCGCAGACCACGCAAAAGCGTTGGAAGCCATGAACCGGGATATTGCCAGCTTATTCCCCAAGGGTACTGAAAGCGCCAATTCCAAAGCATTAAGCGAAGTGTGGAGCAACGATCCTGAGTTTCAAAAGCATGCCAAAGATGTGCAACAAAAATCTTCGGCTCTTGCTAAAACCGTTGCCGCAGGCGACACACAAAACTACGGAGCTCGCCTCAAGGACCTGCAGGAAAGCTGCAAATCCTGTCACAAGGACTTCCGCAAGAAAGAAGAAAAATAACATCGTCAACGCGCACGCATCATGATTTTGCGTGTTTGCTGCAGCTTAGTCCTGGCGGGCATGTTCATGCTTGCACCGCCCAGCTGGGCTGCAGCCGATAACACCGCAGCGTCTCTGATCGCTCAGGGCGCGTATCTGTTTCGCGCCGCGGGTTGTCTCGGCTGCCACACCAACCAAAAACAGCACGGCAAAGCACTTGCAGGGGGGCGCGCCCTTACAACGGCATTCGGCACGTTCTACGCACCCAACATCACGCCGGATGCGCAAACCGGAATCGGCAAATGGAGCGAGCAGGAATTTACCCGCGCTTTGCGTGAGGGCGTTGGCCGCTCTGGCGAGCAACTCTATCCTGCCTTCCCCTACACCGCCTACAGCAAACTCAGTACCCAGGATATCCATGCCTTGTGGGCCTATCTACGCTCCGTGGTGCCGGTCGAGCAACGGAACAAACCCCACGAGCTTAAATGGTATGTATCGCGTCCCATGGTCCGTATGTGGAAAGCAGTGTATTTCACACCCAGAGCCTATCAACCAGACGCGCGAAAATCAGCCGCCTGGAACCGTGGCGCCTATCTGGCTCAAGCAGCTGCACACTGTGGCGAATGCCACACGCCACGCAATGCCCTCGGCGGCAGCCAGCGCAGCCTGTACTACGCTGGAACACGCAACGGTCCTGAAAATTCGGTGGTACCCAACATTACCCCCGACAAAAAAACCGGCATCGGCCAGTGGAGCGCCAACGATCTAACGAGTTATCTTGAATCCGGTTTAATGCCGAATGGCGATACGGCCGGTAGTCTCATGGCCGAAGTCATTGACAACGGCCTGCATTACCTAAACAAGGATGATTTAGCCGCTATTGCTGAGTACGTCGTTACGCTGCCGGCTCTAGAAAATGCCTTAGATAAACCAGGAAAAAAGACACCCCCAAAGCGCAAAGAGGAATGGGAATAATACGCCCAGGACTTAATTGCGGATTCTGCTGTACTTAAGTTGCCAGCACTACCCATTATTCCAAACAGGCTGTCGGTTAAATTATTACAGCGTCCGAAATTCAGCCTTGGACGAAGAGTGGCCTGTCGTTGAAACTACCTGACCGCCTTGGGATCGTTCCTGCGCGGACAGTTAGCGCAGAGCACCGCCCCGCGCCCTATCCTATATCGTCCGTGAATAACGCGGCTTCTCCTGATCTGCTGCCGCTAGATAAGCATCGAAACACATGGCGATATTGCGCAGGAAAAAACGCCCGGTCTCGGTCACCTCTATTCGCTCAACCGTGGTGCGCACCAAACCGTCTTGCTCTAAAAGTTTAAGACCTTGCAGCGTTGAATCGAAATACGCGTCAAAATCGATATCCCACTGCGCTGCAAATGGTTCACGCTCCAAACTGAGATCACACATGACTCGTGAGATTGCATCACGCCGAATTTTATCGTCCGGTGTGATCCGTAACCCGCGTTCTACGGGTAAGTGTCCAGCATCCACCTGAGCTTGATATTCGACCAAGCGTTTGTAATTCTGCGCATACACTTCGTCGGTTTGACTAATCGCAGAGGCGCCAAAAGCATAGATATCGCAATTTTTGTGCGTGGTGTAGCCCTGGAAATTTCGATACAGGGTTTTTTCGCGCTGCGCTTTCACGAGTTCATCGCCCGGTTTGGCGAAGTGGTCCATGCCGATGTACACATAGCCGGATTGCGCTAACTTCTCATACATAAGTGTTTGCATTTCCAACCGCACGGCAAAATTCGGTATATCGGTTTCTTGAATCAGCTTTTGATGCTTTTTCATCCACGGTACATGGGCATAACCAAACACCGCCAGGCGATCCGGACCCATATCAATCACTTGGTCTAGTGTGTGGCTGAAGCTCGCCACGGTCTGCTTCGGCAAACCCACCATCAGATCCATATTGATGCTGTTGAAACCTTCGGCACGCATCCAACCCAGCACCTGACGAATCATTGCTTCGGATTGCACGCGATTGACGGCGAGCTGCACCGCGTGGTCTAAATCCTGCACGCCCAAACTCAAGCGATTAAATCCTGCCGCACGCAATGCCTGCACATGCGCTTGGGTCAGCTCGCGCGGATCGACTTCACACCCCGCTTCGACATCCGGTGCGAATTCAAATCGTTCATGGATATGCTGGGCTAGCCGAGCAATGTCATCAGGGTGCAGATAGGTAGGCGTGCCCCCACCCCAGTGAAATTGACGCACCGCGCGCCCTTGGCCAGCGCTATCGGCGAGCAAATCGATTTCGCGCAACAAATAGCCAAGATAATGCGTGGCTTTGCTGTAGTCTCGCGTAGCTACCATATTGCAACCACAGTAGTAACAAAGAGTGTCGCAAAAGGGGATGTGCACATACAGCGAGAGATCGCGACCGGCCAACTGACTCTGCGCTAATTCATCGCGCCATTCCTTTTCGCCGAAGCTCTCCGTAAAATAGGGGGCTGTCGGGTACGAGGTATAGCGTGGTCCCGGCTGGCTATATTTCTCTAAGAGTGCGATCGGAAGTGTCATACTGCTGCTCTACCTGTAGTTACATCGATAAGTGGATATGCGTATCCATTATATAATTGATCCCAGCCGCCGCCTAGCGGCTTTCTAACCTCAAGTGAGCCCATATTGTTTGCAACCCCTGAAGCAGCCCAACAAGCGTTTTACCAAGCTTTCGAAAATAACAACCTCGAATCCATGATGCAAGTTTGGGAGTCCAGCGACGACATCCTGTGTATCCACCCCATGGCGCCAGCACTGCAAGGCCGCGATGCGGTGACCCATGGTTGGCGCGAGATTTTTACTGGCGGCGTGGATATGCGCTTTACAGTCGAACCCATGCAACGCTATGAACAAACCGATCTGGTCGTTCTCATTGTCAACGAGAACATCGAAGTCGGCAGCGGTAAGCGCGTTGCACCGATCGTTTCTACCAATATCTATCGCCTTGGCGCACAAGGATGGCACATGCTGACGCATCATGCAGGCCCTGCTCCATCGACCGAGATGGATCACGCCAACCAAGCCCTGCATTAATCATGAGCCCTTATCGCGCCCCCTGGTGGCTTCCGGGTGGGCATCTACAAACCATCTACGCTTCGCTATTCGCTCCAAAACCACGCGTGATTTACCGCCGCGAGCGCTGGGAATTGGCGGATGGCGATTTCTTAGATCTGGATTGGGTTGATGGCGATGCGAACAAGCCGCTATTGGTCTTGTTTCACGGCTTAGAAGGCAGTTCCCATGGCCACTATGCGCTGGCCATGATGGATGCCCTGCGCCAACGCGGCTGGCGTGGCGTAGCCGTAAATTTTCGCGGTTGTTCAGGTGAGGCTAATCGCTTGGCGCGCGCTTATCACTCCGGTGACAGCGCTGAAATCAAGATGATCTTAAGTTATCTGAAAATCCAAGCACGCGGACAATCGCTGTACGCCGTAGGCATCTCGCTCGGCGCCAACGCCATGTTGAAATGGCTGGGAGAGTCCGGTCTTGAAGCGCAACCGGTATTGTCCGGCGCCGCAGCAATTTCAGCACCGGTGGATTTGGCAAATGCTGGCGCACGCTTGGATCAAGGTTTCAATCGCTATAGCTACACACGCCATTTCCTACAGAGCTTACGCAAAAAAACCCTGGAAAAAATCCGAACACATCGGCTACCGATTGCGCTGCAAGATTTGCAGTCTGCCAACACGCTGCATGCCTTTGATGCTCTCTACACCGCACCCATTCATGGATTTCTGAGTGCCGATGATTATTGGCAGCGTGCCAGCAGTAAGCCGTGGCTCAATTCGATTAGTGTTCCGACGCTCATTGTGCATGCACATAATGACCCTTTTCTCCCGGCAAGCACTTATCTGAAAGACGCCCAATTGAGCACGCACATCAAGCTCGATCTACACGCACAGGGAGGCCATGTTGGATTTGTGGTTGGGTCTTTTCCCGGTAAATTGAATTGGCTGCCTGAGCGCGTATTAGATTATTTTTCCAAACTGCAAGATGGTTGATTTGCGCTATTCGCGGCATAATCACGTAAACACCCACAAGGACAGAAGATGAGCAGCTATCCCAAAGAAATTTTCAAAGCCTACGATATTCGTGGCATCGTCGGTAAAACCTTCACCGCAGAAATCGTAGAAGCCATTGGTCATGCCATCGGCTCCGAAGCCGTGACCCGCAAGCAACACACCATCGTGATCGGCCGCGATGGCCGACTCTCCGGCCCAGACCTCTCGCAGGCGCTGGCGCGCGGTATCCAGAAATCGGGCATCAATGTCATCGACGTCGGCATGGTGGCCACGCCCATGACTTACTTCGCTGCGTATGAGCTTAAAACCAATTCCGCCGTGATGGTTACCGGTAGCCACAATCCACCCGACTACAACGGTCTGAAAATGGTGTTGGGCGGCGAGACCTTAGCCGGTGAGATCATTCAAGGCCTGCGTGAGCGTTTAGAGAAAAATGACCTTAGCCATGGGAATGGCACGTATGCGCAAAAAGACATCGCAAATGCTTATATCGAGCGCATCGTCTCCGACGTCAAACTCAGCCGCCCCATGAAGATCGCGATTGATGCCGGCAACGGCGTGGCTGGTGCATATGCCCCAACCCTATTCAAAAAGATGGGTTGCGAAGTCACCGAACTGTTTTGTGAAGTGGACGGCAATTTCCCCAACCACCACCCCGATCCCTCGCAACCTAAAAATCTGCAAGACCTGATCGCCAAACTCAAATCCAGCGATGCTGAAATCGGCTTGGCCTTCGACGGCGACGGCGATCGTTTAGGGATCGTGACCAAAGATGGGCGCGTGATTTTCCCCGACCGCCAGCTCATGCTGTTTGCCGCCGACGTACTCTCGCGCAACCCCGGTGCCGAAATTATTTTCGACGTGAAATCGACGCGCAAACTGTTTGGCTGGATCCGCGAGCGTGGCGGCAAGCCCACCTTATGGAAAACCGGTCACTCCTTCATCAAAGCCAAAATGAAAGAAACCGGCGCCCTGCTCGCCGGTGAAATGAGCGGCCATATCTTTTTCAAAGAACGCTGGTACGGCTTCGACGACGGCCTGTATGCCGGCGCGCGCATGCTGGAGTACCTGTCCAAGCAAAGCGACATCAACGCCACCTTGCACGGCCTGCCGGACACCGTGAATACGCCCGAGCTCAACATCACCATGCCCGAAGGCGAGCACTACACGCTGATGAATAAACTACAGCAGACGGCGAAATTCACCGGTGCTGATGAAGTCATCACGCTCGATGGTTTACGTGTGGAGTACCCAGATGGCTTCGGCCTAGCGCGCCCCTCCAACACTACGCCAGTGATCGTGCTGCGCTTCGAAGCGGATACCGAGCAAGCGCTAAAGCGAATCCAGGATGATTTCCGGCGCGTGATGCATGAAGCCGCACCGG
>JAHECG010000059.1 GCA_024641855.1 Betaproteobacteria bacterium
CCGGCAACCCGCTTGAACCAACGCCAAAGCGGAAGCACAACCGATAACGCCACCACCGATGATTAAAACAGATTGCGACAATCCAACGCGCTCGACTTCATAGGCCGCTTATTCTAACAAACTACCCATACTCTGGCCGGGCAAAGCACCCCCCTACTAAATAAAATATCAGTTGCCCTAAGCTTCAGTTAGACGGTAAAAAAGAGGCCAGCTATGCCCCATGAGACAATAAATTAACTTTGATTAATAACAATATATTCACAAAACCAGGCGAATACAGCACGACTTTCCTTTTATCCCCGCATGACAGCCGGTTATCGGGTTAAGCTTTCTAATCGACCGACGCTTCGCTATGCTGCAAGTGTCATAAATTCCATATTGCGTTAAAGGTAAAACATGTCGCATCACGGTTTCACCTTAATTGAACTCATGATCACAATTGCCATCGCAGCCATTTTGCTCGTGGTCACGATCCCTAACTTTCAAGGTTTGATCAATGAGAATCGCGTCACAACCAAAACCAACGAATTGATTACCGATTTAATGGTTGCTAAAACTGAGGCCGTGCGGCGCGGCTTGCGGGTTGCCGCCTGTATCCGCAATACTGCAGGAAATGGTTGCAATGCTGCGGGCACCTGGGAGGATGGCTGGATTGTTTTTGTCGACGCAAATAAAAATGGGACTGTCGATGCAGGAGAAACCATTACACGCGTGCATGAAGCTTTGCCCACAGGCATGACGCTCACTTCTACCGGCTTTGCGACAGCGAGCATTGTCATCTATCTACCTTCCGGCTCAGTTAGCTCCAATGGCTCATTTACTTTATGCAAGCCCAGTTTCTATGGTCGCGATATAAGCGTATCAACAACTGGTCGCACCAGCACCACAAAAACCGCCGCCGTCTGCCCATAAGAATATCCCCATGAAAACTCTTCCTAAAATTTATACTCCTGGCTTCGCCATGCTAGAGATCTTAATCAGCATTCTAGTCATCGCCTTTGGGCTGCTGGGTCTGGCTGGTTTGCAAGGGTTCAGTATTCGCAATAACCACCAGGCCTATTTGCGCAATCAAGCCACCCTGGCGGCCTATGACATTGCGGATCGTATTCGCGTCAATCGCGATGGTCTGATCAAGGGCTACTACGATAACAAAACCGCCGCTGCCGATACGAGTGCCTGCCAATACTCCACAGCACCCTCCGGATGTTCGGCGGCAGAATTGGCAGGATATGATTTACTGGTTTGGGGGCAGATCGTCAGTCAACTACCACAAGGCCGAGGCGTGGTATGCCTTGACAGCACACCCAATGACGGGACGCCCGCCGCGCCGGCTTGCGACAGCACGGGGATTCAATATGTCGCCAAGATTTGGTGGGATGAAAGCCACAATGGCACGCTCACCCAATTTAATGTGGTGTTTCAACCTTAGGCCACGCCATGCGCAAATACACCAGCAGCCTTCCATCGCGCGGTCTCTCCTTAATTGAGTTAATGATCTCAATTGCCTTAGGTTTACTGTTGGTCGCTGTGGTCATCCAAATATACATTGGCAGTAAAGCAACTTACAACAAACAAGAAGACCTATCGCGACTGCAGGAAAATGGCCGTGTCGCACTTGATGTGATTGGACGCGCCGGTCGCGTCATCGGATTTAAAAGCGATCCTTCAGCCTCAACCAGCGGGTTATTTCCCGCATCTGCGCCAGCGATCATCGGCACAGCGGGCACTGGCACCAGTGATTCGCTTACCATTCGTTTCCAGGGGAGCGGTAATGGCACAGGCACCGCCAATGGGTCTGTGGTGAACTGCCTCGGCGTTGCAATTGACGCCAATACTACCGCCTTCAATCGATTTTACGTTGCGAACAATGCCGCAGGCCGCCCCGGACTTTTTTGTGACACCACCGACAATTCCACGGTGGATGGCGAAGAAGTAGTTAGCGAAATCGAACACCTGCGCTTTTTATATGGCGTAGACACGAGCGGTGACGGCGTCGCGGATTATTACGTTCCGGCTGTCGCTGTAAGCAATTGGGATCAAGTCGTGAGTCTGCGCATTGGTCTGATTGCCGCGACCCCCAATACCATCAACCCAACTTTAGACACAAAAACCTACGACGTATTAGGCAACAGTTACAACCCGACGGATGATCGGCGTTCTCGGCGCTTGTACACCATGATTATCACTTTGCGAAACCGTACGCCTTAACCATGCAAACACCTTTTCACTATCATTCTCCTGCGCTCAAAGATCGCCAACACGGCGCCACATTGGCGATTGTGCTCATATTTCTAGTACTCGTGACGTTAATCGGGGTAACCGCACTGACCACCACGACTCTAGAAGAAAAAATGGCAGGGAATCTAAAAGAACAAAATTTGGCATTCCAAGCTGCCGAAGCGGCGCTGCGCGACGCCAAACTTGATATTTCTGGAACCGACATTACGGGGGCGACCAGTGCAACAGCGCGCAACCCCCTGATTTCCGGCGCAACTGGCTTCGGGGATAGCGCAAAAAATCGACCCAGTTGCTCCGCTACCACCGGTGCAACTCTGGGGCTATGTCTCACCACCAGCGACGCCCCTGATGCCCCAGCGCTGAATCAAACCAGCGTGATAACGCGCAGCTTTACCGCCGCGCCTAGCGTGCAATATGGCACCTACACGGGTGCCGCGACACTGCAAAATGTTGCCATGCAGCCGCGCTACTTGATCGAAGCGGTGCGGGTGTACCCCGCAGGTGAGGATATTGCTAAACAGGTTTATTGGTACCGCATCACCGCACGCGGCTACGGCGCAAGAATTGAAACACAAGTGACTCTACAGGAAATTTACCGGCCTGAATAAGGCCCAGCGAAAGGCAAAGGGGAAGACCATGCAAATGAAATCATTCAAAATTGGATTTATTGCAATCGCACTATTGCTCGGTGCGAACATAGCTGCCCAGGCCGTCACCATTTCGGATTCTCCGGCCTATCTTTCGGCGGGCGTACCCCCGCTGGTCATGCTGGACATTTCCAAAGATCAGCAACTTTTCAAAAAAGCCTACAACGACTATTCCGACCTGGATGGTGATGGGCAACTAGAAACGGGTTACAAGCATTCCATTGATTACTACGGTTACTTTGACTCATATAAATGCTACACCTACGCCAGCGGCCGCTTTGAACCTACCGTCGTGAACACCGACAAATATTGCGCAAGCGGCACTGCTTGGAGCGGCAATTTTTTGAACTGGGTGAGCATGTCACGTATGGATGCCGTACGCAAATTGCTGTTTGGCGGGTATCGCTCCACTGATGGCACGGGTGGCTCCGGCATAACTGTACTAGAGCGTGCCTACCTGCCCACGGACGCACATTCTTGGTCCAAATACTACGATGGCGCTGACATCGACAAACTCACTCCATTTACCGGCATTGCCACGACTGCACCAGCGGGTACCGGCAATGGCTCTAATGGCACTTATTCTTCAAATTCCAGTATTACCATTGGCACCGGCTCTAAAGATTTCCGTAGCAGCACCATCAGCGTATGTCGTGGCGACCAAGTTAGGGTGGCCATCAACAGCACCAACTACATGGACGGTTATGTGTCTACCGTTAGCGGTGCTGGGCAATGTAGTACCAGCTTTACGCTTACGGTCGAGACAGGCGGCACTACCGGAGCCGGTAGTTTAACCAGCGGCTGGGCCATTACCAACCGAACCGCAACCGGTATCTCTATTTGCAACGCAACCATTGGCGCAACCTCTGGTGTCAATCAAAAATCCCAAACCAACACTAATGCGCCACTCATGCGCGTGGCACGCGGCAATTTTGCCTTATGGGCATCAAACGAGCGTTGGCAATGCTATTGGCGAGGGGATACAACCGCACCTGCTGCGGCTGGCTATGGCTCAACTCGTAGTAATGGCAATCGCTTCATCTATAGCGGCTTGGCAGCGGGCGGCTATGAACCTTCGCAGGCAGATCATGGATTGGGATCTTTCGATTACAACGTGCGGGTAAAAGCCTGCGTACCTACCCTGCTCGGAAAAGAAAAATGCCGTCAATATCCAAATGGAAATTACAAACCGATTGGCTTACTACAAGTTTACGGCGAAACAGACTTGATGCGATTTGGTCTGATGACGGGCAGCTACACTAAAAACATTTCCGGTGGTGTATTGCGGAAAAATATCGGTACGCTGGATGACGAAATCAACTTCACCACCGATGGCACATTCAAAGCCCCGCCGAGCGCCGGCAATATCATCGACACCCTGAATAGAATCCGCATCTACGGCTACAACTATGGTGACGGCACTTATCTTGGTAGCGCCGGTGATAACTGCGCCTTTCAATTAACCAGCATCACGGAAGGAAATTGCACGAGTTGGGGTAACCCCATGTCTGAGATTTTTTACGAGACGCTGCGCTATTTTGCCGGAAAATCTCCAAACAGCAACTACACCTATAGCGGTGCAACCCATGACAGCGTTCTTGGTCTGCCTATAGCAACCTGGAACACCTCGCTGCTGACAAACGACAACTACTGCGCTCCATTGAACACCATCGTATTCAACGCCAGCGTTTCCACCAATGACGATGATTTGCGCACCACCGACCTGGCCAACATCAACGCAGCGGGCACCACAGCCGAACAAGCGGCCAATAAAGTTGGTGACGGTGAAGGTATTACCAATACCTCGCGCTATGTCGGCAAAATCATAGGCTCTGGCGCCACTACGACTGGCGACGCCGGCTTTGAATTATGTACCGCCAAAAACATTCCTGGCTTAGGCCAAGTATCCGGTATTTGTCCGGAAGGGCCGACATTGGCGGGATCCTATCTGTTGCCCGGTTTGGCTTACGAAGCGAATATCAATCGTATTCGCTCCGACCTAACCGTACCGACCAAAACGCCACCGGACACCACCTCACTCAAAGTTAAAACCTATGGTGTGCAACTCGCCACCAACGTACCGCAAATCCGCATAGCAGTTTCTGGCGAATCGACACCGCGCGTGATTATCCAACCAGCTTATCGCTTATCGGTTGGCGGCACCTTCGGTGGCGGCACCTTGGTGGATTTGCGCATCGTCCAGCAAACCTCGACAGCCACCACAGCTACCGGCACCATCTATCTAAACTGGGAAGACAGTGAACAAGGTGGCGACTACGATCAAGATATGTGGGGCGTACTCAGCTATAGCCTCAATACCGTAACGAATACGATTACCGTAACCACCAAAACCATTGCCGAATCCACCGGAAACCCACAAGGCTTTGGCTATATTATTAATGGCACCACCAAAGATGGCCCGCACTTCCATTCTGGTATTGAAAACTTCAATTTCACTGACACTACCAATATTTCGGTGAGCCCAAACACCAATGTCAATGTCAGTGGCGGGTGCAATAGTTGCAACTTAACCAATGCCGCGACCACGGCGACTTACACCCTAGGTACCTCGGGTGCCAAGCCCCTCGAAGACCCACTGTATTACGCGGCAAAATGGGGCGGTTTTTCCGAAGCCACCAGCACCACGCCAAATAATAAACCGGATTTAGCCACCGAGTTTGACCGTGAAAACAACACCACTGGCGCTATCGCCAGCGATGGCGTACCGGACAACTACTTCCTGGTCAGCAACCCGCTGTATCTGGAGCAGGCCATGACCAAGGCCTTCTTGAAGATTCTTGCCACTTCTTCAGCCTCGGCTGTGGCCACCAACTCCACGTCACTCAGAACCGACAGCCTGATTTTTCAGGCGCGTTTCAACAGCAAAGACTGGAGCGGTGAAGTATTGGCTTATTCCATCGATAGCGCCGGCATCATTAACACCAATGCCAAGTGGAATGCCGCACAACGCCTCACTGGGCAAGGCACCGCGCGTCAAATCATCACGCTCAACAAAGAGAATCGCAAAGGCATGGGCTTTACCTGGACTAACATCATTGCCCTAACGACCGATACGACACAAAAAGATTTTTTAAACCGGGATGGCGGTGGCACCAATGATGGTCGTGGTTCGGATCGGGTTGCTTATCTACGTGGCGACAAGACCTTTGAGGGGGTTGCCAGTGGCAAGTTTAGGGAACGGCTGACCAGTCTGCTCGGTGATATCTCGTTCTCCAACCCGCAATATATCGGTGCGCCGAGTGCTGGTTATTTTGAGTCGACCTATGCCACCTTCAGAACCAATAATCTCAATCGTAAGCCCATGCTCTATGTGGGCGCGAATGACGGCATGTTGCACGGTTTTAACGCCTGTTATCCGGCCAATAACTCGAATTGCCTTGCGGACGATCAAGGCAAAGAGTTGATCGCCTATGTTCCCGGCAAGGTCTATAACAACCTAAGTAAATTAACCGATCAAAACTATACGCATAAATTTTACGTCGATGGCTCGCCGACCATTGCAGACGCCTACGGGAAAATCGGAGCGGCTACGGATCGTTGGCGCAGTGTGTTGGTGAGTGGTTTGAATGCCGGGGGGCAAGGCGTATTTGCTCTAGATGTCACCGACCCAAGCCAATTTGACGAAACAAATGCGGCTAGCCTGTTATTGTGGGAATTCACCAATACGGATGACGCAGACCTCGGTTATACCTATAGTCGCCCCATCATTGCGCGCCTAAAAAATGGCCGATGGGCAGCTATTTTCGGCAATGGTTATAACTCGACCAACGGCACAGCGGCATTGTACATCCTGTATTTGGATAAACCATTAGGCGATGCTTGGACACTGGGTACGAACTACTTCAAAATCGACACTGGTTGCAATACCTTGGCTACAACCTGCTCAGTAGGCAGCAATGGTTTGTCCAGCGTTGCCAGTTTAGATAATGATGGCGATGGCAATATCGACTATGTCTACGCTGGGGATCTGCAAGGCAATCTATGGAAATTTGATCTTAATAATACCAATCCAAGCTTATGGAAAGTGGCCATTGGCTCGGTTGCTCCATACACACCACTCTATACAGCGCTGGATACGGCCACCACGCCAAACCGACAGCCGATTACCACCCCCCCCGTGCTCAGCAGACATCCTATCAATGGCATATTGGTGTTTTTCGGTACTGGGAAAGTGTTGGATCCAACCGACATCAGCGATACCAAGACCCAAACTTTCTACGCCATTTGGGACAAAAACAATGGCGCAACCGTCAGCGGCCGTGGCGCACTCTTGAAACAAACGATCAATACCGAAGTAGGAAATGACCGCTATACAAGCGATCAAGGTATCAATTGGCGTATCACGGGCAGTACACCACCGGATTATCTGGGTTGGTATATGGACTTAGTCGTCGGTTCAGCACCTGAGCCGGCCAATATGAAAGGTGAGCGTCATGTAGGAACACCCACGATCAAAAATGGGGTCATCTTGTTTAACACTTATGTACCTTCGACGGTTATTTGTGATTTCGGCGGCGATGGGTGGCTGATGGCGCTTGACTACGCGAGTGGCGGCCTGCTCCCATTCCCACCATTTGATACGAATGATGATGGCAAAATTACTTCCGCTGATCCGCCTACGGGTGGCGCTAAAGTAGGTGCGGCAATCGGTGGCTCCACGATTATTACTGGCGGTGGTGTCGGCGGTGGCGGTGGCGGTGGCGGTGGCGGTGGCGGTGGCGGTGGCGGTGGCGGTGGCGGTGGCGGTGGGCCGAGCGCATGCGGCTCAGGGACTGCATCCTTCGCAGTTGAAAGCACCACGACTGGTGAAACCAAGTCTACACCGCTGCAATTACGTGGCTTATGCGGTCGCGTTTCTTGGCGCGAACTACTCCAAAACTAAGGGGGAAGCATGCTGAAAAAAACGATTCTCGGGTTCACGTTGATTGAGCTGATGGTCACCGTAGCCGTGGTCGCCATACTGGCCGCGGTGGCTTTCCCTTCGTTCCAAGATTACATCCTGCGCTCGCGACGCACCGAAGGCAAAACCGTACTCTTGCAGACTCAGCAGCTTGTGGAGCGCGGTTACACCGATCTCAATAGTTATGCGAGCGCAGTTGCAAGTGTCGTGGGTGCCAGTGGCGTCAACTCTGAGCATCGCTATTATCAAGTGACCAGCACCTCTGCCACTGCATCAACCTATGCGCTAAGCAGCATCCCTCAAGGTGGCCAAGCGAAAGATAAGTGTAAAACGCTGACGATCACCGAAACTGGTGTTAAGGATATTGCGCCCACTGCAAGTGTCAATCCGACACTAACAAAAACCGAATGTTGGTAAACTTTTTACTATTTAACCGCAGTCGCGGATAAACCCTTGGGCTGCGGAAACACGACCGTTTCCGTCACGCCGGAGATTTCATGAACTTGGGTTGCGCCGAGTTCCTTTAACCGCTGCACCACTTCCTCTACCAACACCTCCGGCGCCGAAGCTCCTGCGGATAAACCCACCCGCATTTTTCCCGCAACCCATTCCAGCTTGAGATCGGCAGCTGTATCCACCATATACGCCGGCACCCCCAACAACTCCGCCACCTCGCGCAAACGATTGGAGTTAGAGCTATTCGGCGAACCCACCACGATGACCACATCACTTTGTTGCGCCAAGACTTTGACCGCATCTTGGCGGTTTTGGGTGGCGTAGCAAATATCATCTTTCTTTGGCCCTTGGATGGTCGGGAAGCGTTGTTTTAGCGCTTCGATAATCTTGGCCGCGTCGTCTACCGACAGTGTGGTTTGCGTCACAAAAGCCAAATTATCTGGGTCATTGACAGTCAACGTCGTCACATCTTCCGGCGTTTCCACCAGATACATGCCACTCGTTGATTGCCCCATGGTGCCTTCGACTTCCGGATGTCCTTTATGGCCGATCATGATAATTTCTTTGCCGTTAGCGCGCATTTTTGCGACTTCGACGTGAACTTTGGTTACCAAAGGACAAGTGGCGTCGAACACTTTCAACCCACGCGCCTCGGCTTCTTGGCGTACGGCTTGCGATACGCCATGCGCACTGAAAATCACGGTATTGCCGCTAGGAACCTCTTCTAGATCTTCGACGAATACCGCGCCCTTGCGGCGCAGGTCTTGCACCACGTATTTATTGTGTACCACTTCATGCCGCACATAGATCGGCGCACCGTATTGCGCGAGTGCCCGCTCGACGATTTCAATGGCACGATCAACCCCGGCACAGAAGCCACGCGGATTCGCTAAGAACACTTGCATATTTTGTCCAAATCGTTTATCAATATCGTTAATTGTTCATGATAACAAGGTTTTAGCACGCATCAAAAATAATAAGGGGGAGTTAACATGGCTAATGGCATCGTTAAATGGTTTAACGGCAGTAAAGGGTACGGGTTTATCGCACCCGATGAAGGCGAAGATCTGTTTGTGCACTTCTCGTCCATTCACATGGATGGATACCGCACGTTAAAAGATGGACAGCGCGTGGCCTTCGAAATCGCGCAAGGGGAAAAGGGGCCACACGCGATCAACGTTAGTCCGGTGAGCGATGCAAGTCCAGCTACATCATCTGCTTCGGGTTAATTTTTAACACTTCCACTTCGAAATGCACCGGGCAATCGCTCAAAGGGTGATTGAAGTCCACCACCGCTTCGCTTTGACCGATTTCCTGAATGGTGCCCGGCATAGCGGTGCCATTCGGCAGTTGAAATTCAATCATCATCTGCGGCGCCAGCGCCATGCCGTCGGGAAACTCCGTCAATGCTAAATGCTGCACTAAACGCTCATCGAAGCAACCGAAAGCCTGTGCCGGTTCCAGCATAAAAACATGTCGCTCATTAAGCGGCAATCCGAGTAAGCACTGTTCCAGATTCCACGCCAACTCGCCTTGACCAAGCGTGATCTCGATCGGTGCATCGTCGAACGTATTTTCAAACACAGTGCCATCGGGACTCGACAGCTGATAGTGCAGCAAAATAGTATCGCCAGGGCCGACGATTTCTTGGGATGGCATCACGACTTCTTGCGCAAGCTATCGAGGATCAGTAGTGCCGCGCCCAGCGTGATTGCAGAATCCGCAACATTGAATGCAGGAAAATGCCAACTGCCGTAATGAAAATCCAAAAAGTCGATCACATAACTTAAGCGCACACGATCCATCAGATTACCCAAAGCACCGCCCAGAACAAGGCTCAGCGCTAGGCAAAACCAACGCTCTGTCGCATGCTTGCGGAGTAAGTACACGATCAACAGCGAAGCCGCCGATGCAATACCGATGAAGAAAAAACGCTGCCAACCGGATTCGCCAGCCAAGAAGCTAAATGCTGCACCGCTGTTATGCGCATGCACTAGATTGAAGAACGAGGTGAGCGCCAGTCCATCACCGAACGAGAAAGCGCCGACAATCCAAAATTTGCTGAGTTGATCGAGCACGATCACCAACAAACTGATCGATAACCAACGAAAAATATTAACGGCCATGACTAAGGTTGCCCTTTCTCCTTGCTCTCTCCCGCTTGCGGGAGAGAGGGACGCAGACTCGCTGCGCGAGTAATATTTTACGCATGGCTACGCGGCTCGCCCGTACCAAACAAATTAGCGTGGCAACGCCCACACAAACCTGGATGCGCTGGATCGGCACCCACATCATCACGATAGTGCCAGCAACGATCGCACTTCGCTGCAGTGCTTGGGTTTACTACAATCTTCTCATGTGCTGGATCGGCGACTTCTATCACCTTAGCTTGCGAGGTGATCAGAACGAAACGTAAATCGTTCTCCAATCCTTGCAACAGCACATACTTCGTGCCACTGGCATGCATTTCCAATTCCGCTTGCAGTGATGATCCAATCGCACCCGAGACACGCACCTCTTCCAACTGTTTTGCCACTTCCGCTTTAATTTCACGCAAAGAGCGCCATTTTGCACGCAAGGCCGCAGCGTCTTTGGGCATCGCCAGCTTGTACCAGGTTTGCAAGAATACGCTGTCGTCGCCTTGGCCCGTCAACACAGCCCAAACCTCTTCGCCGGTGAACGATAAAATCGGCGCCAACAAACGCGTTAACGCATGGGTGATGTGGTACAGCGCATTCTGTGCCGAACGGCGTGCTTTGGAATCTTTTCCTGCGGTATACAACCGATCTTTGAGAATATCGAGATAGAACCCACCCATATCTTCGGAGCAAAAAGATTGCAGTTTCTGCACCGCCTGATGAAATTCATATTGCGTGTAATGCTGCTCCACCTCCGCTTGCAGATCGGCGGTCATCACCCAAGCGTAACGATCAATGTCGAGCCATTCCTCCATCGGCAGCGCCTGTTGCTGAATATCGAAGTCCGCGATGTTCGCCAATAAAAAACGCAAGGTATTGCGCAGGCGGCGATAGCCTTCCACCACACGTTTAAGAATTTCATCCGAGATGGAAAGTTCACCGGCATAATCCGTCGATGCGACCCACAGGCGCAAAATATCCGCACCCAAACTGTCGATCACCTTCTGCGGCGCGACGACATTTCCTTTGGACTTGCTCATCTTGTGGCCTTTGCCATCGACCACAAATCCATGCGTCAACAACGCGCCATACGGTGCAAGACCATCGGTCGCACAACCTGTGAGCAAGGAAGATTGAAACCAACCGCGATGCTGGTCGGAACCTTCCAGATACAAATCTGCCGGATGCTTGAGATAATCACGACGTTTCAACACGCAAGCGTGCGTCACACCGGAATCGAACCACACATCGAGCGTGTCGGTGACTTTACGATACTGCGCGGCTTCATCGCCCAACAGTTCCTTCGGATCTAAGCTGAACCAAGCCTCAATCCCTACCTGTTCGACACGCGCGGTGACTTGCGCAATCAACTCTTCAGTGCGCGGGTGCAACACGCTGCTTTCCTTGTGCACGAACAAGGGCATCGGCACGCCCCAAAAACGCTGGCGCGATACACACCAATCGGGACGATTTTTGATCATCGCCTCTAAACGCGCACGCCCCCAGGATGGATAAAATGCCGTCGCATCCACGGCGTTCATAGCGCTATCGCGCAGCGTGCCGTGTTTGGTATCGACATCCATACCAATGAACCATTGACTGGTGGCGCGGAAAATAATCGGTGTCTTGTGGCGCCAGCAATGTGGATAGCTATGCTTGAGTTTTTCTTCTTTGAGCAGCAGTCCGGACTGCGTCAACGCCTCGACCACGGTCTTGTTGCCGGCCCAGATCGACTGCCCGCCCACCAGCGGTGTTTTTTCGTAAAACTTGCCGTCATCGCCCACTGGATTATCCACCAGTAACTTATATTTCTGACCCACCACATAATCTTCGAGACCATGTCCTGGTGCGGTATGCACTAGCCCGGTACCGGCTTCGATGGTGACGTGGTCGCCGCAAATCAACGGCACTTCACGTTCATAGAATGGGTGTTTGAACAACACGCCTTCAAGCACGGCACCTTTGACACTGCCCAGCACTTCCCCTGACTCAGAGCCCTCGAAGCCGTAGCGCTGCATGCAGCCTTCGACCAAATCGCGCGCCAAAATCAAAACACCCTTCGGCGTTTTAACGAAGTCGTAATAAAAATCCGGATGCGCGCACACCGCTTGGTTTGCCGGCAACGTCCATGGTGTAGTGGTCCAAATTACGGCATAGGTATCATCACCCAAACCAGAAATCCCAGCCTGCTGCGCCAACGCTGCGCCATCTTTTACTGGGAAAGCCACATCCACCGCAGGTGAAGTCTTGTCTTCATACTCGACTTCCGCCTCGGCTAATGCTGAACCGCAATCCACACACCAATGCACCGGCTTGGAACCCTGGTAGAGGTAGCCATTTTCCAGGACTTGTCCCAGCGTACGCATGATGTCCGCTTCGAATTTGAAGTCCATGGTGAGGTAAGGATTGTCCCACTCGCCCATCACGCCAAGACGGATAAAATCCTTTTTCTGGCGTTCGATTTGTTCTTTGGCATACGCGCGGCACAGCTCGCGAAATTTAGCCGGATCGATATTCTTGCCATGCGCTTTTTCCACCTGCAATTCAATTGGCAAACCATGGCAATCCCACCCCGGCACGTAGGGTGCATCGAATCCGGCGAGCGTTTTGCTCTTGACGATAATGTCCTTCAACACTTTATTCACGGCGTGGCCGATATGGATATCACCGTTGGCGTAAGGGGGGCCATCGTGCAAAATGAATTTGGGGCGACCTTTAGCAGCCGCGCGGATCTGTTCGTACAGCTTGCGCTGCTGCCATCCCTGAAGCATGCCCGGTTCACGCTTGGCGAGATCGCCGCGCATGGGGAAAGAGGTATCGGGTAAATTTAAGGTGTTTTTATAATCAGCCATTTCAAATCTTCACCACAGAGACACAGAGGCACAGAGAAAACTCAGGCCATTAGCGCCGAGTCTCAGCACCTCTGTGATTAAAGTAATTTTTTGCATCCGCCACATCGCGCTCGATCTGCGCGATCAACGTAGGTAAATCGGGATACTTTTCCTCATCACGCAACTTGTGCAAGAAATCAACCCGGACATGGGCGCCATAGATCCGTTCGTGAAAATCGAAGACATGCACTTCCAGCGTCGCTGCGCCATTGGTCTTTACTGTCGGACGCACACCCAGACTTGCCACACCCGGCAAGCGGCAACCATCTAAGCCGCTCAATTCTACCGCAAAGATTCCGGCCAACGGCGGCTTGTTATGCTTCATCTGGATGTTGGCAGTGGGAAAGCCCAGCTCTTTGCCCAACTTGTCGCCATGCACGACGCGGCCGCTAATGCTATAGGGGCGGCCGAGAAAACGCGTGGCCTTATCCATATCCCCTTGCGCCAATGCCTCACGCACGGCAGTCGAGGATACCCGCTCGTCATCCACGAGTACGCTGCTCAAACTCTCAACCTCAAAACCTTGCGCCGTACCGGCTTGACGCAACAAGGCAAGATCACCGGCCCGTTTAGCACCAAATTTAAAATCATCCCCGATCAAAATCCAACGCGCTTGAATGCCCGCGATCAAAATGCGTTCAATAAACTCCTGTGGATTTAAACTGGAAAAGCGTCGACTGAAACGCACCAACACGACCCGATCAATGCCGTGCTGCCTAAATAGCTCGATCTTCTCGCGCAAGCTAGTTAGCCGCGCTGGTGCTAATTCCGGTGTAAACACTTCGCGCGGATGCGGCTCGAAGGTCATCACCGCCGTCGGTAGGCCACGTTCCGCTGCAGCTGCCTTCAACCGCGTCAGCATGGCTTGGTGACCGCAATGCACCCCGTCGAAATTACCGATAGTTAGGGCACAAGGTCGCGCCCCTTTGCTTAAAGCGGGATTAAGATTCAATAGGCTAAACATAAGCTTTTAATTTTAACGGTTTAGCGCTAGCGCGGTCTACTTGTACTGGCGCAAACATGCGCTCGCCTTAATGACATACAACCGAGATTGACCGTCGCAATGCAGAAAATTGGTGCGCTCGCACGTAACGACTAAGATGCGCCGCGCTTTATAAAGTCTTGCCAGCGCACGCCAACTAAATACAAAACCAGGAAATAAACAACGACACCAATAACCACTAGTCCTGATAACTGCATGATTTTTTGCATGGCATGCATATGCAACCAGGATTGTGCGTCGCCCATAGCCCAAAATAAAACCGCGCCCATGGCGATCAATGCCACGAGTACGCGCAGAAAAAATCGCATCCATCCAGGTTGTGGCGCATAGATCTGCGCTTTACGTAAGTGGTACAACAACAAGCCGGCATTAAAACAAGCCGCCAAACCGGTGGACAACGCTAAACCGGCATGTTGTAAAGGGCCGATGAAGACAACATTCATCAGTTGCGTGATTCCCAACGTGAAGAGCGCAATCTTGACTGGGGTACGAATATTTTGTCGCGCATAAAAACCCGGCGCCAGCACTTTAACCATAATCAATCCCAATAAACCCAAGCTGTAGGCCATCAAGGCTTCGCGCGTCATGTACAAATCCAGCGCGCTGAATTTTCCATAGTGAAACAAAGTTGCGATCAAGGGCACGGCGAGTACTGCCAGGGCCAGTGCAGCGGGCAATGCCAGTAAGAGCGTTAGGCGTAAGCCCCAATCCAAAAGCTTAGAATATTCTTCGCACGCGTTGTCCGCATAATGCTTGGATAAACTCGGCAACAAAATCGTCCCCAACGCGACCCCCAACATCCCGGTCGGAAATTCCATTAAACGGTCGGCGTAATACAGCCATGACACGCTACCTGTCACCAGAAAGGATGCAAAAATCGTATTAATGACCAGCGAAATCTGACTGATCGATACGCCGAATACGGCCGGCCCCATCAACTTCAAAATGCGCCATACCCCGGCATCTCGAAAATTCAAACGGAAACGCGGTAATAACTTGAGCCTTTTTAAAAAGGGGATTTGGAAAGCCAATTGCAGCACCCCACCAACGGCCACCGACCAAGCCAGCGCCAACACCGGCGGATGAAAATAAGGTGTCAACCACAAGGCACCCGCAATCATGCATAGATTCAGCAATACAGGCGTGAATGCCGGTACCGAAAAACGGCTGTAGGTATTAAGGATGCCGGCGGCCAGCGCCACCAGCGATATAAAGAAGATATAGGGGAAAACGATGCGCAACATGCTGACTGTAATATCAAACTTTTGCGCATCGGCAGCAAAACCTGGGGCGGTAATGTAAATCACGATCGGCGCAGCAATGACGCCTATCAACGTCACAACAAATAACGCTAAGGCCAGCATGCCGGCCACATGATCGACAAGATGCTGCGTGTCTTCTGCGCCGCGCCGCGCTTTGTATTCGGACAAGATCGGTACGAACGCCTGCGAGAAAGAGCCTTCGGCGAATAAGCGGCGCAATAAATTGGGAATACGGAAGGCTACCACGAATGCATCTGTCATTAAACTCGCACCAAACGCGCGCGCGATCACGGTGTCACGCACAAAACCCAAGATGCGCGACAGCAACGTCATACTGCTCACTGTTGCGAGCGCTTTTAATAAATTCATGGTGCACAGACGCGTTATAGGAACGCGCTGATTATAAACGCTAGACTTACTTCGAGGATGCTTTCTGATGTCACCTGCAAACTCTCTTCAAGCACAGCAGGCTGCGCGGCAACTTGGCAATCCTGCGATGGCCTAGACGACTTAGTGCAGCACACGCTAGTCGCCGCCTTGCTTGTCGTTTACTGAATGCGCAAGAAAATCCGTGAAAGCGATACATTGCTTTTCTATTTTTAGCTGATTTTTATTTGACTCCAAGCTTGCTGCATACGGCGGCTGATCACGCTAACCCCGTGATTTTATATCGCCATTTGTTAGCCTTTCTTCACTCCGCCCTAAAAAACCAAGCGCTAATATTGCCAAATACAAGAATGCCGCATAGAATGGCGGGTTTCGCTGGTTCTAAAGAATTTTAAGGGGTTAAGTTATGGCCAATTCAGCACAAGCTAGGAAGCGCGCGCGCCAGTCCATCAAGCAAAATATGCACAACGCGAGTCTGCGTTCCGAACTGCGCACTGCGGTTAAGAAGGTGCAAAAAGCCATTGGTGCAGGCGATAAAGCCGCTGCGCAAAAGATTTACCAAGAGTCTATCAGTGTCATCGACCGCATTGCGGACAAGAAAATCATCCACAAAAACAAAGCGTCTCGCCACAAGAGCCGCTTAGCTGCACAAGTTAAAGCACTCGCTTAATTATTGCAGGCGGTGTGGCGGTCATTGCGATGCGATGGCTACCGCATCGTGTTGTTTGTTCAAGCAAGCTGCGCCCTCTTCTACCAGCAAATCATTGTCCTGCGCAAAACCCATCAGGAAGCGGAAACCCTGCGGTTCGACTTCTTTTAGGTTTTTATCGACAGCGACACATTTGATCCCATTGAGCGTTATCGGTCGCACATAAGGTGAATAACTCATGCGATTGTCTACGCCGAATGAGGACAAAACGCCCGACAAGCGCTCAGCCCAATCGCCCGGACGAAATGATTTACCTGCCGTCGTGATACCCTTAATGATGAAATCCTGGGGAGAAATATGCATATTGCCTACTTTAAATTCGAAATGTACATTTTTGATACCTAGCGGCCGTTTTTGGTTCACCCGCTCTGATATTTCGGCTGAAATCCACCGAGCTTGAGACATAAACGCTTTATTTATTTGCTTAACCGGATTTTTTCAAGTACCAAAAATCTTGCTAACACCCGAATAATAATCAACAAATGCCATTAGTATAAAAATCTTATGCTTACTAATGGCATTTTCAGCTTGCACCAACAAGCAGTTTCGCTAAAAATATCCGACTTTATCGCTACACCTTTCCCAATACCACTACGCTTTAAATAAATAAGGAGAAACCACATGAAAAACCCCTTGGATTCACTTTGGGGCACGGTCATTTCTGGCCTGGTCCTGACTGTCGTTTTATACTTCGTCGCCATCAACTTTCTGATTAAGGGGTAATTAACATGGAACATTCGATGGCAATTTTCCGCTGGATTCACTTTCTGGCTGGCATTATGTGGATCGGTTTGCTGTATTACTTCAACTTCGTACAAGCAACTGCGCTTAAAAATGCAACGGCCGATGGTACCAATGCCGGCATTACCAAGCACGTAGCGCCACTCGCTTTGTTCTGGTTCCGTTGGGCGGCTTTGGTCACCTGGTTAGCAGGTGCCGCGCTGTTGGGCCCACGCTTTGTCGGCGCTTTCACACTACAACCCAGCTATGCCTTTATCGGTATTGGCGCCTGGCTCGGCACGATTATGCTGCTGAACGTCTGGGGCTTGATTTGG
The DNA here is from genome assembly GCA_024641855.1 of Betaproteobacteria bacterium. Lineage (GTDB taxonomy): Bacteria > Pseudomonadota > Gammaproteobacteria > Burkholderiales > Thiobacteraceae > RBG-16-58-11. Next base: position 17,708 of record JAHECG010000059.1, read on the forward strand.
CCAAATCAGAAGAAGATCTTGGGCATGAAACCTGCAACTGACGCAGAAAAGGCGACCGCTCGCCGCGTTGCTTTCCTGGCTTCACGCACCAACACCATGCTCTCCATCCCGATGCTGTTCTGCATGGGCGTAGGGGTGCACGGCTTCTAAAAACGCTTTATAATTGGGCTTTTATGCCCTCCCACACGGCGGCTTTGGCCGCCGTGTGCATTTTTATTGGCTGATTTGTCACGACTATGACGCATTTAATGAATACCTATTCTCGGCTTCCCGTCACCTTTACCCGTGGTGAAGGGGTATGGCTATGGGACGAATCTGGCAAGCGTTACCTGGATGGTGTCGGCGGCGTTGCCGTGAACACCTTAGGTCACGCCCATCCCAAACTGGCGCAAGCGCTGTGTGATCAAGCCAAAACCTTGATTCACACCTCGAACCTTTACGGTATCGCCTTGCAAGAGCAACTCGCCACAAAGCTGTGCGATATCGGCGGCATGGACAACGCGTTCTTCTGCAACTCCGGCTGCGAAGCCAACGAAGCTGCGATTAAAATTGCCCGCTTGTATGGTCATCAAAAAGAAATCGAAGTTCCCACCATCATCGTGATGGACAAGAGTTTCCACGGTCGCACCATGGCGACCTTGACCGCTACCGGCAGCCGCAAAGTCCAAGCGGGCTTCGAGCCTTTGCTCGCTGGTTTCGTGCGCGTTCCCTTCAATGATTTGGAAGCGGTGCGGCAAGTCGCTGCGCACAATAAAAACATCGTCGCTGTACTGGTAGAGCCTGTGCAAGGCGAAGGCGGCATCAATATTCCAGACGATGCTTATCTCACTGGCTTGCGTCAAATCTGTGATGAGCAAAGCTGGTTGCTGATGTTGGATGAAGTGCAAAGTGGCATCGGCCGCACCGGCACCTGGTTTGCACATCAGCACACAGCCATCAAACCGGATGTAATGACACTGGCGAAGGGCTTGGGAAGCGGCATGCCGATTGGCGCTTGTCTCGCACGCGGCGTTGCATCAGACATTTTCAAACCGGGCAATCACGGTTCTACTTTCGGCGGCAATCCACTGGCGTGCCGTGCGGCCCTCACCACGCTCGAAGTGATCGAGCAAGAAGGCATCCGTGAAAACGCGGTAAAAATCGGCGCCCTATTAGTCGAAGGTTTTCAGCAAGCGCTGCAAGGCGTTACGGGTGTGGTGCAAATTCGCGGCCATGGCTTGATGGTGGGTATCGAGTTGGATCGGCTCTGTGGCGATCTCGTCAAGCTTGCTTTGGCACAAGGTCTGCTGATCAATGTTACCTCGGACAAAGTGATCCGCTTAGTACCGCCACTGGTCATCAACGCGCAGGAAGCGCAGCAGTTGATTGCTGGCATCACACCGCTCATTAAAGAGTTTCTTGCGCAGGCGGCCTGATCATGTCGATCAAACATTTCCTGCAATTTAACGAACTGAGCCGCGATGAGCTGGACTATGTGTTCGAGCGCACACGCTGGATCAAGCAGCAGTTCAAGGCCTACAAAACGTATCACCCGCTACATGACCGCACCTTGGTGATGATTTTTGAAAAGGCCAGCACACGCACACGCCTTTCCTTCGAAGCCGGTATGCACCAGTTGGGCGGCACCGCCATCTATCTGAATACGCGCGATTCGCAGCTTGGTCGCGGTGAGCCGGTTGAAGATGCGGCGCAGGTCATCTCGCGCATGTCCGACCTAGTGATGATTCGTACGTTCGAGCAAGATATCATCGAGCGCTTCGCCGCCAATTCGCGCGTGCCGGTCATCAATGGCCTGACCAATGAATATCATCCGTGCCAGATCCTGGCGGATATCTACACCTACATCGAGCACCGTGGACCGATCCAAGGCAAAACCGTGGCCTGGATTGGCGATTCCAATAATGTCTGCAATACCTGGTTGCAAGCCGCCGAAGTATTCGATTTCAATGTGCACGTTTCCACGCCGCCCGGCTATGAAGTCGAACCCGAGCGTGCTGGTCTCTATGGCACCGACCATTACGAAGAATTCGCTGACCCCATGGAAGCGGCTAAAGACGCCGACCTAGTCACTACCGACGTCTGGACCAGCATGGGCTTTGAAGCCGAAAACGCCGAACGCAAAAAAGCTTTCGCTGATTGGCAAGTCGATGCCGACATGATGAAAGTCGCCAAGTCGGATGCCTTATTCATGCATTGCTTACCGGCCCACCGTGGTGAGGAAGTGGCGGCCGAAGTCATTGATGGCCCCAACAGTGTCGTCTGGGACGAAGCCGAGAATCGCTTACACGCACAAAAAGCGTTGATGGAGTATTTGCTCCTCGGACGCATTGAGACCCCTAAATGAATATCGTCTACTTCCGCGAAATGGACGCGCTGTACATCGAGCTCAAGCCGAAAGATGCAGAGACCGCATGGGAGCCCGCGCCCGGCATCACCATTAACTATGCCGCCAATGGCGAGCCCGTCGGTGTGCAGATCGACCAAGCGAGCGAACGTGTCGATATGGATCGCCTGAATATCGGTAATTTCCCTGGCACCGTGGAAACCCTGACCAAACAAAACCCAACTCATTAGTAAAGCCATCATGAGCACAATCAAAAAAGTCGTACTCGCCTACTCCGGCGGCCTGGACACCTCAGTCATTTTGAAATGGCTGCAAGATGAATATCACTGCGAAATCGTGACCTTCACCGCTGACATCGGCCAAGGCGAAGAGCTCGAACCCGCGCGCGAAAAAGCCAAGAAGTTCGGCATCAAGGAAATCTTCATCGACGACTTGCGTGAAGAGTTCGTGCGCGATTTCGTGTT
>JAHECG010000123.1 GCA_024641855.1 Betaproteobacteria bacterium
CAGTGAAGGTATTTTAGAAAACACGGGGTGCGAAAGATGAAGATGAGCGTTGCGTTTAAAAAAAATATACCCAGGGCTGAACAGGGCGTTCAGAATGGGGTTTTTCTACAGCGTCGTTAGCACTCATCAGGAGACTTCATTGAGCATTCGTAAGTTTGCAAGCAGTTTGATGGCCGCAACGCTTTCTCTGGTTGGCACGGCAGCCATCGGTGAATCAGACCATGCCGAGAAGCTGTGGCAGGCCAACTACGATGCGCGGCAAAAGTATTTCGAGAAGACTATAGGGCCACTGCCCTCGGACATATTGAAGATGCTCAACATGACCGGGGTTTGGCCAGGAGGCGGATTGTATGTCATCCCGGCTCATAGCTTGGGACAGAATCTATCCGTTTACACGACATCCGGGTTCACAAACCCGGATATGCCAACAACTGTGCAATTGTCGAACTTCGATTTACAGTCGGATGGGAATCGAGCGACCCAAGCTGGAAGTACCCTTTCTAAGAAGCAACCTGCGCCAAAGCGCGCTGGATTCGCCGGATACGGCTACGAAATTCTGATGGTCGCGCAATCCAATCAGCAGTGGCCGCTGAATTTCCTTCAATGGGCCGTAAATGCAGAGATTGGACACGACGCGGGCCTTCTCAATCGTGTCGAAAAGTACGATGGTTTAACCGTTGAACAAATCCAAGTGGGGCAGGGGCAAATGGTAAACGTCTTGATTACTAAGGCCCAAGCCCCTCTACCCACCGGAATCCCTCTTCCAGCCGGGAAGATGGAAATCCTAGTTGCCACGACTATCACGGCTCAAGAGATGAAGTGGTCACAAGGTAATGGCAGAGCCGCGTTACTAAAGAAATTGCAAGGGGCGGGAGTTGGACAAATCAGTGTTCCGAATCGCAAGAGTGTTGTGCAATGAGTGCTAACACTGCGCTCCAGGGGACGCCTGCCGGCAAGCCGGCAGCCGCCCCTGAGCTAGGACGTTAGGCCTTCCCACATGAGTCCAGAAGAAACGCTACGCATCCTTTCGTCCGTAATTCAAGATTCGCCGCAGTGCGACGACACGTTCCTGTTTGACGAAATGGTGAAACGTGGCTGTCTGGAGCAGTCGGCTAATGAGGCTATACAGCTTACTCCCATCGCCTTTGGTCGCGCCATGCTCCATGGTTTGGGAATTCAATTCTCGAATGTTTTCTTAGTGTTCTCCGGCGAGGGCGTGTTGATGAAACAAGGGATTCTTGATAACCACCTACTCTTCCAAGCTTCCCACTTACTACTTTCGCCACCCCCAACAAAGGAGCTTTTTCAGGCTTTGGCTCTGAGATCTTCAGAAGTTCGTGCCGTAAATGAACTTCTGCTAAAGAGATCGAAGCCAGAGAACTTGAGGCTGGCTCCAGTCGCCCTATTTTCTGCTCCGGCCCAAGAAGGAGCGATCGAAAAGGCAAGCGCCTATCTTCGTAACCAACTTCCTGAAGTCAAGCCGCCCCCCAAATCTCGATGGAAATTCTGGTGAAACTCAGGCCTAACCCACCGCTCCAGGGGACGCCCGAGAAGCTGCGCTTCTCGGTGCCCTCCGGCCTTCGGCCTCCAGTCGCCCCTGAGCTAGCACGTTGGGCGTCAGTCCACAGAACGTCATGAAGCGCTTCTTGAAATCAGTATTTATTGTCTTGGCACTTCTGTTTGTTCCTATACTCGCATTCGTCCGGTACATGGAGGCAACAAACCGATTTGACGCCCTTGGATGGTGGTACTCCCTTTATGTCACCACCATCTTCTCGGTTGCTGCTTCACTGCTTATATCTGTTGTTGTGTACTTCGCCTCAACAAATCGGAAAGGTGGTGCGTAATGAACATATCACCCAACCAAGCGTTCGAGAAGGGCTGACTTCTTAATACCCCTATAGGGTATATTGACACATCCCCACTCATGACCTAGGATGAACCTATCCATCCGAGTGAGTACGCCATGCAAAACATCAATCGCCTGCGTATCGATCTGCCAATTTCCGGCATGACTTGCAGCGCTTGCGCCGCACGTATTGAAACCCGCCTCAACCAACAAGCGGGTATGAGCGCCGTGGTTAACCTGACAGCAGAAAAAGCCCGCGTGGATTACGACCCGAGCCAAACCACGCCGGAACAGATCGTCGCCCTGATCCAAAAGACCGGCTACGGAGTGCCTGCACAGCAAATCACCTTGGCGCTGGAAGGCATGACTTGTGCGGCCTGTGCAACGCGCATCGAGAAAGCATTGAATCAACTCCCCGGCGTTGAAGCACGCGTGAACTTCGCCACCGAACAAGCCATCGTGAAGTATCAACCTGGCCAAACCGATCTCGCGCAGCTGATCGACACCGTGCGCAAGACGGGTTACAGCGCACGAGAAATGGCTGAGCAAGGGCGCGAAGCGGAACGCGCGCGCAAGCTGGCCTTGTACCAAAAAGAATTCAAACAATTCTGGATTGCCGCTGTGCTCACCCTACCCTTAGTGGCGCAAATGGGCGGCATGTTGAGCGGCGATCATCACGACTGGATTCCCCGCTGGTGGCAATTAGCCTTGGCAACACCGGTGCAATTTTGGATCGGCAAGCGTTTTTATCTTGGCGCATATCATGCCCTGCGCGGCGGCGGCGCGAATATGGATGTTCTGGTATCGCTCGGTACCACCACGGCTTATCTGTTGAGCCTGGTGGTCACCCTGTTCGGCTTGCATGAGCAGCATGTGTACTTCGAGGCTTCGAGTGCGGTGATCACGTTGGTGTTGCTCGGCAAGCTGATGGAAGCGCGCGCCAAAGGCAAAACCTCGGCCGCCATCGAAGCGCTGATCAAACTGCAACCGCGCACAGCACGCGTCGAACGCGATGGCCAAACCTTGGACGTACCGATCGAACAATTGCAAGCCGGCGATGTGTGCATCGTGCGCGCCGGTGAAAGCATTCCGGTCGATGGCGAAGTCATCGAAGGCGCATCCAGCGTGAATGAAGCCATGCTCACCGGCGAGAGCATGCCGCTGCGCAAAGAATCGGGCAGCCATGTGTATGCTGCGACGCAAAACCTCGATGGCATGTTGAAGCTAAGTGCGACCGGCGTGGGTAAGGAAACTCAACTCGCACACATCGTGCGCTTGGTGGAAGATGCGCAAGGTTCCAAGGCGCCGATTCAACGCTTGGCTGATGTCATCTCGGGTATTTTCGTACCCATCGTGGTGGGCATTGCGCTGGTCACGTTTGTATTGTGGTGGTGGCTCAGTGGGGATTTATCCCTTGCGCTCATCAATGCCGTGGCGGTGCTGGTGATCGCCTGCCCTTGCGCCTTGGGATTGGCTACACCAACCGCGATCATGGTGGGCACCGGACGTGGCGCACAAACTGGCATCTTGGTGCGCGATGCGCGTGCGTTGGAACAAGCGCACAAAATCACCACGCTGATTGTCGATAAGACCGGTACGCTCACCGCCGGCGCACCGACAGTGACCGATGTGCAACCCAGCGCTGGCATGAGCGAAAGCGATTTGCTGGCTACCGCTGCCGCGCTGGAGCAAGGTTCGCAACATCCCTTAGCAGAAGCAATCTTGCGCCAAGCGGCAGAGCGCGGCATCACTGCGGCAGCTATCAACGACTTCAACACGATTGTCGGCAAAGGTGTTTCAGCCAGCTATAACAATGAAACTGTTTTCTTGGGTTCGCTGGCTTTTCTGAAAGAGTGTGGCGTACCGTTGCAAGCCGCCGATGCCCAGCCTTTGCTAGCGCAAGGCAAAACTGTGATCGGCCTCGGCACCACACAACGCTTGCTCGGCCTGATCGCGATTGCCGATCCAATTCGCGCAGACTCGGCTGCTGCTGTGCGCCGTTTGCAGGCGATGGGCGTGGAAGTGGTGATGCTCACCGGCGACAATCCGCAAACCGCCGCCGCCATCGCGCAGCAAGCCGGTATCACGCGTTACATTGCCGAAGTGCTGCCGCAGGACAAAGCACAGCAAGTCGCGCAACATAAAGCGCAAGGACACGTGGTCGGCATGGCGGGCGATGGTATCAACGATGCACCGGCGCTATCGGCCGCAGATGTCGGTTTCGCCATCAGCAGCGGTTCCGATATCGCGATTGAAGCGGCGGATATTACCTTGATGCGCAATAGTTTGATGAGCGTGGCCGACGCCATTGCGCTATCGCGCGCCACGCTGCGCAAAATTCGCCAGAACTTGTTTTTTGCATTTATCTATAACGTGCTGGGCATTCCCCTGGCGGCACTGGGATTTTTGAATCCGGTGATCGCCGGTGGTGCAATGGCCATGAGCTCGGTATCGGTCGTCAGCAATGCTTTGCTATTGAAACGTTGGAGAGCGTCAGGCAATAGGTGAGAGGCGTTTAAATCATCGCGAATTTTACGCCTCTCACCTATCCCCTCACCCCTCACACTAATCCAAGGAGAACACCATGGAAATGATTACCCTCGACGTCACCGGCATGACCTGCATGGGTTGCGTAGCGAGCGTTAAACGCGTGCTCACGGCGCTAAGCGGCGTGAGCCAAGTCGATGTCGTATTGGAAACCGGTAAAGTCACCGTGAGTTACGATGCCGGCCAAGTACAAACGGCACAATTCAAACAAGCGATCCAAGATGCCGGCTTCCAAGTCGCCTAAATTAGTCGTACAGCCGGACAAGGCTGGCCTCACGCGACGCATCAACCGCATCGCCGGCCAAGTCGGCGGCGTCGCCAAGATGATCGAGCAAGACCGCTATTGCGTCGATATCCTGACGCAAATTTCAGCGATTCAATCCGCCTTGGACGCGCTCGGCATGCAACTGCTGGAACACCATACGCGTGGTTGCGTACAAAACGCGATTCAGGCTGGCAAAGGTGAGGCGGCGATTGGCGAGCTACTAACGGTGGTTAAAAAGTTCACGCGTTAAAAAACTGGAACCGCCAAGAAAATAAAAAATCATTAGCACAGAGATCACAGAGTACACAGAGAAAAGCGAGAACCAGGAATCTCTGTGCGCACTGTGATCTCTGTGGTGAAATTGGTTTTCCTTGGCGCTCTTGGCGTCTTGGCGGTTCATATTTGAATTTATGCACGACCCTGTTAGACGCTTAGATCGACTTACGGTAAAGTGTCGTCTTGCAGTTCACACCGGAATATACCCATGAGCACAGAAGAGTTAAGCAAAGAACAACGTATCTTGCGCCTGATGCGCAAGACTCT
>JAHECG010000124.1 GCA_024641855.1 Betaproteobacteria bacterium
CCCTCGGTTCTGGTGGTGTGTGGCAGCTATTCATTCCCGATATGACGCCAGGTTCGCTATATAAATTCGAAATCCGTAATCGCCACAGCGGCAATGTGTTCGTAAAAACCGATCCCTATGCACAATCGTATGAAAAGCGCCCGAGTACTGCGGCGCGCGTTGTCGCCGCTCAAGACTACGCCTGGCACGATAGCGCTTGGATGGAACAGCGCAAGCAGGCGGATTGGCTGCATACGCCCTGCAATATTTATGAAGTGCATATCGGCTCTTGGCGCCGCCACCCTGATGGCCGTTTCTATACCTACCGCGAATTGGCCGAGTACCTGGTGCCCTACGTCAAGGAAATGGGTTACACCCACATCGAATTACTACCGCTGTCCGAGCATCCACTGGATGAATCCTGGGGCTATCAAGCCACTGGCTATTTTGCACCGACCAGCCGATTTGGCACACCGAATGATTTACGCGCATTCATTGATCTGTGCCATCAAGCCAATCTCGGTGTGTTTCTGGATTGGGTACCGGCGCATTTCCCGCGCGACGATTGGGCGCTGGCGAATTTCGACGGCACGGCTTTATACGAGCATGAAGACCCGCGTCTCGGTGCGCATGTCGAATGGGGTACGCTGATTTTTAACTATGGCCGCTGCGAAGTGAAAAACTTTTTACTCGCTTCAGCGCACTGTTGGTTTGATCAATACCATTTCGACGGTATTCGCGTCGATGCTGTCGCCTCCATGCTCTACCTCGATTATTCGCGCAAAGCCGACGAGTGGTTGCCCAACCGTTTCGGCGGGCGTGAAAATTTGGAAGCGGTAGAGTTTCTGCGCGAATTCAACATCATGGTTCACGAGCAATTTCCTGGCGCCCTGACCATGGCCGAGGAATCGACCTCGTGGCCCATGGTGTCGCGCCCCACGTATCTCGGCGGCTTGGGTTTTTCCATGAAATGGAATATGGGCTGGATGAACGACACGCTCAGCTATTTTGAACAAGATCCGGTGTATCGGCGTTACAACCACCAACAACTGACCTTCGGCCAACTGTATGCCTACACCGAAAATTTCGTGCTGCCCTTATCGCATGATGAAGTCGTGCATGGCAAACGTTCCTTACTGGATAAAATGCCGGGCGATGCCTGGCAGAAATTTGCCAATCTGCGCTTGCTTAATACCTACCAAATGACTTCGCCCGGCAAGAAACTCAATTTCATGGGCAACGAAATCGCGCAAGGTCTGGAATGGGCCGACAGTCGCGAATTGGATTGGGGTCTGCTGGCCATAGAAGCGCATCACGGTGTCCAAAGCTGCATCCGCGACCTGAACCATCTATATCGCACACTGCCCGCACTGTATGAATTGGATTTTTCCGGCGAAGGGTTCCGCTGGATCGATTGCCACGACAGCGATCAATCCACCCTCAGCTTTGTGCGCCAAGCGCGCGATGGTCGCTTTGTGATTGTTGCGCTCAATTTCACGCCCGTACCGCGTACCGGTTATCGCTTGGGCGTACCCTGCCTGGGCCAGTATCAAGAGATTTTTAATAGCGATTCCAGCTACTACGGTGGCGGCAATCTCGGCAACGGCATGCCCATCAACGCCGACCACCTGAGCTGGATGGGATACCCGGCTTCGATTACCTTAACCTTGCCGCCTCTGGCGGGAGTCATCTTGGTATTATCCTAGGAAAGCCGTATCACCACAGAGATCACAGAGTTGAACGCGGCTTTTCTCCGTGTTCTCTGTATTAAAAGAAGCCTCTCTTACTCAAGACTTGAAATAGAACAATCCCCGACTTAAGCTAACACGCTTAGCAACTCCCTAACCCAAAAAGAATAGGAGCTAAAAAAATGGCCAGCCTGACCCGTTCCCCCGCATGGAAAGCCCTTAAAACGCATCACAAACAAATGGCTGGCGTACACATGCGCGACCTATTCGCGGCAGATGCGCGACGTTTCGATAAATACACCTTGCGCTTTAACGACTTACTGCTCGACTATTCCAAAAACATCATCAACGACAGCACCCTGCAATTGCTGCTCGATTTGGCACGTGAAGCCGACGTGTTAGGAAATGCAGCACGCATGTTCAACGGCGAAAAAATCAACTTCACCGAGAACCGTTCCGTGCTGCATGTTGCCCTGCGCAATCGCAGCAATCGTCCGATCCTCTCAGATCGCAAAGATGTCATGCCTGGCGTTAACAAAGTCTTGGCGCATATGCGCGAGTTCAGCGACAAAGTTCGCAGTGGCGCGTGGAAAGGCTATACCGGCAAAGCCATTACCGACATCATCAACATCGGCATCGGCGGTTCCGACCTGGGACCGGTGATGGCGACTGAGGCCTTGAAGCCGTTTGCCGCCGACCATCTCAAAATGCACTTCGTCTCCAATATCGACGGCACGCAATTGGCCGAGACGCTGAAGACACTCGATCCGGAAACCGCGCTTTTTATTGTTGCCTCCAAGACCTTCACGACACAAGAAACACTCACCAATGCCCGCTCAGCGCGCGAATGGTTTGTGAATAGCGCTAAATCCGAAGCCGCTGTCGCCAAGCATTTCGTTGCCGTCTCAACCAGCAGCAAGGAAGTGAAAGCCTTCGGCATCGACACCGCCAACATGTTTGGATTTTGGGATTGGGTCGGCGGCCGTTATTCGCTGTGGTCGGCGATTGGACTCCCCATCGCGCTGGCCATCGGCATGGACAACTTCGAAGCCATGCTAGCTGGCGGTCATGCCATGGACGAGCACTTCCGCACCACACCCTTGGAAAAAAACCTGCCGGTGATCATGGGACTGCTGGGCATTTGGTACGGTGATTTCTTCGACGCGCAATCGCATGCCGTGTTGCCCTACGATCAGTACCTGCATCGCTTCCCAGCTTACCTGCAACAGCTCGACATGGAGAGCAACGGCAAGCGCGTGCGGCGCGACAAGAAAACCGTGGATTACTCCACCGGCCCCGTGCTGTGGGGCGAGCCCGGCACCAACGGCCAGCATTCGTTTTACCAACTGATCCACCACGGCACCAAAATCATTCCGGCGGATTTTTTAGCACCGGCACAAAGCCATAACCCAATCGGTGACCATCATCAGATTTTGCTTTCCAACTACTTCGCCCAAACCGAAGCGCTGATGAAGGGCAAAACCGAAGCCGAAGTTCGTACCGAACTCGAAGCCGCTGGAATGAGCGGGCGTAAACTGGAACAACTACTCCCGCATAAGGTTTTCCCCGGCAACCGCCCCACCAATTCTCTGTTGTTCAAGAAACTCGACCCCGCCACGCTAGGCGCCTTGATCGTGCTCTACGAACACAAGATCTTCGTGCAAGGTACCATCTGGGGAATTAATTCTTTCGATCAGTGGGGCGTGGAACTCGGCAAGCAATTGGCGCAGAAAATTCAGCCTGAATTGAAGACCGCCGCGGCGTTGACCAGCCATGACAGTTCAACCAACGGCTTGATCAATTACTACAAAGCGCAGCGTTAAGAATTGTAACTATTCAAAGTGTGCCGTGGTGGAAGATAAGTTGATGTTGCGCATCCTCTCCCACGCCGTGCACTTTGATGCGCGTCATCCCAGCGCTGGGTACATCGATGCGATACGTATTCACCAGCGGCAGATTTAGCGCATTGGCCAACACCATGCGAATCACGCCGGCATGGCAAACCAGCAACACGTGCTTACCTGCATGCGCTGCGATTAAATCAAGCCAGGCAGCGCGCACCCGCGCAAAGAAATCGTTTAGCGGTTCCGCCCCTTGCGGGCGTTGATTCATTGGGTCACGCTTGAAGCGCTCAATGACTTGCGGGTCTTCGGCGCGGAGTTGTTCTGCGGTCTTGCCTTCCCACACGCCAAATCGCACTTCCATGAAGCGTTCGTCAAAACTTAAAGGCAAGTCTCTCGTATCCGACAATTCACGCGCAAAAGCCTGGCAGCGTTTTAAAGGGGAACTGACAATGTGTTGCCAAGGACAGTGTTCGCCAACGGCAGAACGCATCTGCTGCCAGCCTTTTTCACTGAGGGGATCATCCAACTGACCACGATACTTACGACCGCCGACTGGCTCACCGTGGCGTATCAAATCCACTGTAGTGGTATTTTTCAACATCGTTCAAGCCGCCCATTTCGCAATCGTAAGCAGCAACAGCAAACCCAACCAAACGGCAATCGAGCGCCAAATCAAACTGACTGCACTCTCCAGATAATCCGCATCGGCTTCATCGCCCACACCCAAATCTGGACGATATTTGATTTCTCCATCCACGTCCACCGGTTGGCCCAAGCGTACGCCAAGCGCGCCAGCACCGCTGGCAAGAATAATGCCATGCGCTTTGTTGGCCCAATGCAATGCTTGCTCTTGCCAACAACGAATTGCATCCTCGAAATTGCCTACCACCGCAAAGCTAGCCGCCGTCAAGCGCAAGGGTATCCAGTCCAACAACAAGAAAGCGCTATCGGGAAATAGGCCAAAACGGCCATATTCGTGATGATCCAAGGCGCCCCACTTTTGGCTGAGAATTTGCGCCAAACGGTAGAGCACTGCTCCCGCTGGCCCCAACAACACGAACCAAAAAAATACCCCGAAAAATTGACGATGTGCACAAAGCAAGAGTTTTTCCAACGCAACACGTGTCAAGGTATTCGCTTTGAATACGGAAACCGAATGCCCCTCCCAGTCACCTACGATATTTCGAGCCGCGTCGATATCATCGGCCCGCAAAGCTTGCACGAGTTTTCCAGCAGACTGGGTAAACTGACTGCAACCTAGCGTCAGATACAGTACCCCCACATTGAATAACATCGCCAACAAAAAATTGGCGCGGGACAAAAAGAACGAAATAATGCCCACCGTCAGCACCGTCGGCATGACGCCTAGCCCCCATGCAAGCATGCCATAACGATAACGTCCCGCGTTAAAATGCCGCTCTAAAAAATTACCGTAGCGGGCAAAAAAAACGTAGAGTTGAATGCGTTGATCGAGTGGGCGAAAATGTTCTAACAGCAACACCGCGACAAGAGAAAAAAAACTCATTGCTGATTCTCGGAAAATTAATGAAATTGCGCTGTTTATTACGTGATGATGCTTTTACTAAAACAGCACGCTGTCCTGCCTTATAATAACTGAAAACGTTCCCCTAGACATGCCATCATAATCTGAAAGGTTTTCCGTG
>JAHECG010000125.1 GCA_024641855.1 Betaproteobacteria bacterium
GGGCTATCTTAAATCTAAAATCGGTAGGCTAGCTAATTACCCCTCTCCCTAGCCCTCTCCCCGCAAGCGGGGCGAGGGGATTATGTTTGATTTTTTCGCCCATCTCCGCAAGCGGGGCGAGGGGATTACGTTGGGTTTTTTCGCTTATCTCCGTAAGCGGGTGAGGGGGTTATGTTTGATTTTTTGCCCATCCCCGCAAGTGGGGTGAGGGGATTAAGTTTGATATTTCGCCTATCTCCGCAAGCGGGGCGAGGGGACTATGTTTGATTTTTTCGTCCATCTCCGCAGGTGGGGTGAGGGAATAATCAGTTGATCTATATTGGAATGCATTTATTACTCCCCTCGCCCACTTGTGGGAGAGGGGTTGGGGGAGAGGGCCGATACAACGCTTAAACGTATCTGCTCCAACACACCATCTAAGTTTTGCATTACGTCATTGTTCCAAAACCGCAGCACGCGATAACCTTCTTTGCGGAGCCATGCATCTCGTTGCTGATCATATCCTGTCTGGTCGGCATGTTGGCCGCCATCAAGTTCGATGATGAGCCTGTGTTCAATACATACAAAATCCACAATATAACGGCCGATGGGTTTTTGCCGTTTGAACTTCATGCCCATGAAGCGATGCGCGCGCAGGTGATACCACAGTCGTTGCTCGGATTCTGTTTGGTTGGTACGGAGTGATTTTGCGTTTTCTAGCATCAGAGTTCACCCTCTCCCACAAGTGGGCGAGGGGAATTCCAGGTTTTGGAGATATCAGCGTTTGGCGAGTTTCTGCTCCCACGCCCAAGCATGCGCAATGATGGTGTCGAGGGAATCAAATTGTGGGTGCCATCCAAGCTCTGCACGTGCGCGGCGGGCATCTGCGACTAGCCGTGGCGGATCGCCGGCACGGCGCGGCTGATCCGTCACCGGAATATTGCAGCCGGTGACCTGGATACTCGTGGCGATAACTTCCGCCACCGAAAAGCCACTACCGTTGCCGAGATTGTAGGCGCTACTGGCTTTACCTTGCATCAGGCCGTCGAGGGCTAATCGATGCGCGCTGCACAGGTCTTCAACATGCACATAATCGCGAATGCAGGTGCCGTCCGGCGTGTCGTAATCGCGGCCGAAAACTTTGATGTCGGGTGCGCGGCCTGAGGCGGCGCGCAGTACCAGCGGAATCAAATGAGTTTCCGGTTCATGGCGCTCGCCTAGTTGACCTTGCGGGTCGGCACCAGCGGCATTGAAGTAGCGCAAGCTGACCGATTTGAGGCCGTAAGCCGTATCGTAGTCGGAGAGTATCTGCTCTACGATCCACTTGGTGCGGCCGTAGGGGTTGATTGGGTCTTTGGAATGATTTTCCGGAATTGGCACGGTGTGCGGGTCGCCATACACCGCAGCGCTGGAAGAGAAAATGAAACGCTTGATGCCGCGTGAGACCATCGCATCCAGCAGATTGAGCGTGTTGGTGACGTTGTTCTCGTAATATTTGGCCGGCTCTTTAACTGATTCGCCGACCTGAATGTAGGAGGCAAAATGCATGACCGCATCGAAGGTCTGCTCGGCAAACAAGCGGTCGAGCGCTGGTCGATCAGCTAAATCGCCATGAATAAATTCACCGCCGACGATGGCATCTCGATAGCCGGTAGAAAGATTATCCAGGGTGGTGACGGCATAACCTTGCGCGGCGAGCATTTTGACCATGTGTGAACCGATATAACCGGCGCCGCCAACAACCAGAATGTGTGGAGAAGTCATCGTTGAATTTAGTCCGCGTGAATAGGTTGATCGAAACATCGGCTGTTGGGCCTTACGGTATTTCGATTTGGCGCCCTGGGGCGGCCTTGTGCGCTCGCTGTTTTAAGCGTTTATCGAATGTGGCAAATGATGTCGCCTCGCCGTTAGAGCAGAGGTGCAAGGCGTCTGCGAAGTCCATGCCCACCTCGTATAAGCTTAATGCCTCACCCACTGCTGATATGTCCTCGATTGTGGTTTGGGGTAAGCCAATGACGTTTCTCAGCGCGTTAACAATGACTGGGGCGCTTAATAGATAACTAAAGCGCAACACCCATTCGGTCTCGAGCATCACGGTTTTGCAAATATAGATCTCATTTTTTTCGAATAACGCCGCAGCGCGTTTTGCTTGCGTGAGGTCGTCGCGAACGAGGAGTCGAACCAGTACGTTTGTGTCAATCGCGATCATGGGCGGCTTTTATTCCTGCGGCAATGGCAGCATCCATTTCTTCGATCGTTTTTTTCGGGCCCTGGTAGCCAGTGCAGCCGATTACATCATTCAGGTGTGTAGTCTTGAAGGGTTTGAGGGGACGTAATAGTACGCCTTCGGGTGTGTCCTCGACCTGAAATTCGACGCCAGGTTGCCACTTGTGCGCAGTTCGGATGTGCTTAGGCAGAATGATTTGCCCTTTGCTGGATAATTTCGTGGTTTCCATAAGCATTCCCGGGTTGGTAAGAAATATGTAAGACAGTATAGTGCGATGATTAGATCAGTGCAATTGGATATTATGAGGAGATTGGCGTTAAGTGGTTGCCGTGAATGATGGATTTAGGCTTCTTGCTGGTGAGTGTATGAGACAAGAGCGTAACAAGCAGCTATAAAATCATTTAATATTGCTTGCTTATCGTTTGGACAAGATTATTTTTTAACGGGTTTTAAGTAATGGCAGATTTCGATGTGTTTAATGGCGATGCGGACGGTATTTGCGCCTTGCATCAATTGCGGCTAGCTGAGCCGCGTCAGGCTGCGCTAGTGACGGGCGTGAAACGCGAAATTGCCTTGCTCAAGCGCGTTACGGCTGCAAGCGGCGACCGCATCACGGCCTTGGATATTTCTCTCAAGACTAATTTGGATGCGGTGCAGCGGTTGTTGGCGGAGGGGGCTGTGATCGATTACTTCGACCACCATCAGGCGGACGGCATGCCGGTGCACCCTAATTTGCATTGCTATATCGATACTGGCGCTGAATGGTGCACCAGCTTGCTGGTGAATCGACAGATCGGGAGCCGGTATTTGAGTTGGGCTGTGGTGGCGGCCTTCGGCGATAATTTGGCGGATGCGGCGCGTATTGCCGCTGCGCCACTCGATCTTGCGCCTTCGTCTTTAAGCGAGCTGCAAACCTTGGGAGAGTGTATCAATTACAACGCCTATGGCGAGACGGAACAGGATTTGTTTTTTGCGCCAGCGGAGTTGTATCGACAAATCCATGCGTATGCGGATCCCTTCACGTTTATTCGCGAAGATCGCGCCTACCCGATTCTGAAACAAGGCTATACGCAAGACATGACACAGGCGCAAGCCACAGCGCCGATGCATGAAAGCTTGGCCGGTGCGATTTATTTTTTACCCGATGCGGCTTGGAGTCGGCGTGTTTCGGGCGTGTTTGGCAATGCCTTGGCGACGGGGTATCCGCAGCGCGCCCATGCGGTGCTAACCAAAAAGTCCAATGGCGGTTATTTGGTCAGCGTGCGTGCGCCGCTGGTGGCTAAGGCGGGCGCTGATGTGTTGTGCAGCCAATTTGAAACCGGTGGCGGTCGCAAAGGTGCGGCGGGAATCAATCATTTGCCTGAAACGGATGTGGATCGTTTCATCGCGGCATTTGATGCCGGGTTTACCCGCTCTGTTTAATTCACATGAGAAGCGTGCTGATATGAACCAACTTATTTCCCCCTACGGCGGCATGCTCACCAACTTGATGGCAGACGCTTCGCGTGCTGCGGAACTCAAGTCGGAAGCATTGGGTTTGCCATCGATTGACCTGGATCACGCGCAGTTGTGTGATTTGGAATTATTGCTCAATGGCGGCTTCTCGCCCTTGGCCGGATATTTGAGCCAAGCCGATTACGATCGTGTGCTGGCTGAGAAACGCCTAACGGATGGCACGTTTTGGCCCTGGCCGGTGGTGTTGCGGCTGACTGAGAAGCAAGCACAAGCAATCCAACCTGGACAGCGTTATGCGTTGCGCGATCCCGAGGGCTTTATGCCGGCAGTGCTGACAGTGACGGATGTATGGCCCGCTGATCGTGATGCTGAAATCGCGGCGCTCGGCGAAGCGTCCTCGGCTGCCCTGTGTGTCGGCGGGCGTGTGGAAGGTGTGGCCTTGCCGCCACGGCATGATTTCACCAATATGCGGCTGGCCCCGGCAGAGATGCGCACGCAATTTCAGAAGCGCGGTTGGAAGCGAGTGATCGCCTATCAAACCAGCCATGCGATCCAACGCATGCATCAGGATTTTGCGCTCCAGGCATCGCTAGGCCGCGATGCTAATTTACTGTTGCATGGCGTGGCTGGGGTCTTGCCGAATAATGAAGCGGATTATTTTAGTCGCGTGCGCAGTTACGAGGCGGCGTTGACGCACTTCCCACCCGCTTCGACCTTACTGTCGCTGCTGCCGTTGGCTGAAGGTGGCGCATCGCCGCGCGAAGTGGTGCTGCGTGCGATTGTCGCCCGCAATTACGGTTGTACCCATTTAATCGTGGGCGGAGAAATCCATGAGACAGGTGAGAGTCGGCGCGGTGTAGATGTTGTGGGCGATGTGTTGGCTGAAGACGGCATGATGATGGAAGCGTTGGGTGTTGGTTTGATCCCCTTCGACCGCATGGTGTACGTGGAAGATCGCGCGCAATTTTTGCCGGAAGATGCGGTGCCTAAAGGTGCGCGTGCCTTGGCTTTTCCAGCAACTGAATTGCAGCGCCGATTGGACTATGCGCTGGATGTGCCAGATTGGTTTGCCTATTCGGATGTGATTGCAGAAATGCGTCGCGCGCATCCGCCACGCTATGCAAAAGGATTTTGCGTGTTCTGCACGGGGCTTTCCGGCGCAGGTAAATCCACCATCGCCAAAGCCCTGCAAATCAAATTATTGGAAATGGGTGGGCGCCAAGTTACGCTGTTGGATGGCGATGTGGTGCGGAAAAATCTCTCCAGCGAGTTGGGATTTTCACGCGAACATCGCGATTTGAATATCCGGCGCATCGGTTATGTGGCGAGCGAAATCGTCAAGCATCGCGGTATCGCTATTTGCGCGCCCATCGCACCTTATTCGGCCACACGCCAGGATGTGCGAAAAATGATCGAACAATATGGCGGCTTCTACGAGATTCACGTTGCCACGCCGATTGAGAC
>JAHECG010000126.1 GCA_024641855.1 Betaproteobacteria bacterium
GCACCGAGTCAGTGGCACGCGATGTGATCAAGGCAGAAGACATTGTCGATTACACGCCACGTCAAAGTTTCGCAGATCGTTTCGCCAAACGTTTTGGTGCTGCCAGTGCCGAAGCATTCGTGTCTTCGATGACCTCAACTAAATTGCATTAGTCCCAATAAGTTTCCAGCCGATCTACCCGTTCGGCTGGATATCTAGGCGTTTATCTTTTATTCCCGATAAAAATATCCTGAATATCGCTCATCTTCAGCCAGGGCAATTCCGTGCTTAGGCTGGATTGCACAATAAAATCTTGAAACGCAAAGGGCGCAAAGGTGCGCGAAGGAAAGCAAGCGCTAGGGCGAGGGTTCCTTCGCGTCCTTTGCGGTGAAAAGGTTTTGAATTTCTAGCTGAAGATGATCGCCAGCCATTAATGTATTGACATAACGGTCAATTTATATATAGTTAAAGCGGATTATTAACTATTTATTGATCGTTATATCAATGCCAAAGACCATCCTCAATAAAAATGAAGCTTTTCTGTCCATGCTGGCAGAGGCCATCGCCATGGGCCGCGAGGCGGGCATGTCCGAGGGAGAAATGGCGACCCGGGCAGGTATTACCCCGGAAACCTTGTCGCGCATGAAAAAGCGCGGCTATGGCGATTGGACAATTATTGACGCGCTGGCGCGCATCGTTGGCAAGCGTATGAGCCTGGTGCCCGATGACAGCACCCTGGAAAGCCTGCGTCGCGGTGAGTTCTTTTAGCTATGGATCGCTACGCCGCCATCTGGACACGCACCGCAACCGGCCCATTGAAGATGGGAGACTTGGTGGTGACGGAGCGCGAAACACGCTTCAGCTATACCGAAGAATTCCTGGATTCAAAAAATCCATCAGGACTTTCGCTCTTATCCTCGCCCAAGCTCTACGCGCGCAATCCGATTGTGTTCCAGACACGCCAGTCTTTTCCCCTGCATCCGCGCTTGATGCAATACATTCCCGGACATGGTCGCGGCAACATCCAGCGCCGCTTGTATACCAAGATTCTGGAAAAACGCGCCAACCCAGCGGCGCCCGGTTTCGAGACGGATTGGGAAATATTGCTGCTGGCCGGTCGCAACGGCATCGGCCACCTGGATATTTTTCGCGATGATCGCGCAGCCCTGGAATGGTACGAGCGGCCACCACGCGAAGCGATCGGCAATACCGAGCGCAGCACATTCTGGCAATCCATCCGCGACGATATCTCGCAAGACATTTTGGAAATGGACGCCGAAAAAATTGCGCAACTGCTGGGCCCAACCCCAAGCGCCGGCGGCATGATTCCCAAGCTGCTGGTGGCCATTCCAGACCAACAAAATTGGAATGGTGAATTTGCTTCTGCCGGCATGCGCGAATTGAAAGGCCAAGCTTATCGGGACGTGATCTTAAAAATAGAACCGGTGGAATATAACGGAGTGGTTGCCTTGGAATCGCTATGCTTAGATGTGCATCGCGAACTCGGATTTAGCGTGCCCAAGCATTGGGTCGCCAGCGTCGATGGCATGCAACTGTTGGCGATCGAGCGCTTTGACCGCGACGCTACCGGCGTGCCGTTGCCCATGGAAAGTTTGTATTCCGTTTTCGCCACCGGCGACCGGCAGTTTAATGGTAACGAAGATACCGACCTCGAAGCGGTCGGCACGCGACTCGAAAAACTTTCCACCGTGGTGAATCTGGATCACCGCAAAGCGCGGCGCGAAATTTTTCAACGTTTTTGCCTGGCTTTTTGCACCGGCAATGGCGATATGCACTTGGAGAATCTATCGTTCCTGGGCGGGCCGGATAAAGTGAACTTAGCGCCGGTGTATGATCCATCACCCATGCGGGCCTGGCCGCAACACAATATTCGCTCGGCCATCCCGATTAATTTCGAGGGGAAAAATCTGGCGGAGAACTTCATTCGCGTCGGCACGGCGTTTGGATTGTCGCGCAAAGCCTCTGCTGAAATGCTACAGGAGACACTGGATGCTACGGCCAGCTTTATGGCGCGCGTGATGGAATTACCGAATGTCCCCAGCACTAGAAAGCAATTGTTGGTTGATATTTTGACCAAAGAGCGTGGCGATTTGCAGTGAGAGCTTGTGGAGTGGCATGGGTAGAAATTAAATCACCAAGCTCTACAGGAATGCCAAGACTAGTTGAAAACGTTTTCATGCGAAAATATCACAATGCAAGATGTGGCCCCTATGAATGCGGCTTACGGGAATTTACTTTCGCTTAGAATTTACAAAATCTACCGCTTTTTTAAATTCCGGATCCTGTATCACCTCGGGTTTTTTCGCTGCAATTAGTCTTAGTGTCACTTCAGCTGTATGTAAGTTCCCAACTCCCGCACTTGCCTTTGCTGCTGCATACATAAAATATGGATCTGAAGTTAACGATTTCTTCAAGCCATATGCTTGGTCAGCGGCATGCATTGCTTCATTATAGCGACCAACTTCGGTATAACTAATCGTCAAATTTCTATAAACACCCGAAATATCCATTGACGATCTTAAACCTACCTCTAAGACTTTTATTGCTTCCACATGTTTTTCCAAAGTGGTCTGTAGCCCACCCAACACCGCAAAGCCATCGGGAAAATCGGGATATTTCTTTACAAACTGGAGATATCTTTCCTCAAGTTTTTGTACACTATCTAAATCCAATTTAGAATTGATTACATCTGTTGCGTCAGCTTGAAGCAATGAAAATTCCACAATGCTTTTATATGCTGACGTTGAATTTGCGTAGGGTTTTAAAATCTCTCGAGCTTTGTCAGTCATATTTAATAAGATATATATAGTGACCAGCCTGGATTCATAAATAACTGTTCCAGAGCACCTATCCGCATAGTTGAGCCAACGTTTTAAAAAGAGTTCATAGTCTGGGTGGGGTAAATCAGCAACCGAACTCGACTCAATTGACCATTGACGTTCGCACCAATCAGCGCTTTGAGTTTTTGCGTTTATGGTCATCGTTGAAAATAAAAAAACAAATAAAAGCAGGGCTGACTGTAGTTTCATATTTTCCTTATATTGCGGAAAGGGGTCGTTATGATATGTGTACGCGTTTTTACAGTTTGGCAATCGCGGTTATAGGCAGCCACAAGGCTTCCATACATGCACCATACCGATGTCAGGATACTATGACCCGATAAACTTCTGTGACGAGTAACTTTTTTCCGGTTAATTCAACTTAGCTAAGGCGCATATTTCGTGAGTGTACATGAATCCGATCGATACTGATTACCAACCCATTTCCTGTATGCAGCATGAGCGGCTGGAGTTCGCAGTGCTACGCCGCATACCGTTGAAATTGAAACTTGCAAACGGCGAGGCCTTGGACGGCCAGGTTTTGGATGTCTATACAAAAGACGGAGCGGAGAGGAAATGGAGAGGAAATGGGGTCGCGTCTTGCCTTATGATATTTGTACGCATTTTATAGCTTGGCAATCGCGGTCGTAGGTAGCCACAAGCTCAACGGCAGATCTGGAAAACGCTCGAACTCATAGCGTTCGTACCAAGCGCGTGCCTTTTCGTCTTTGGCATCAACCACCACACCGATCATTCCAATTTCGTTGGACAGACGAAGGCAGCGATCTAGCGCATCTGCCAGGAGCAGATCGCCAAGTCCCTGCCTCTGGTAGCGACTATCTACTGCCAATCGTGCAAGGCGAGCGACCGGAAGTGGAAAGTTTGGGAATCTGCTTCGGTGTTTGGGTGGTAAGTTGTCGCGCCGGATGGCTGACATGGTCAAGCTGTAGAAACCGAAAATAGCGTGGTCATGGGTTGCCACATAGGTGCGGCTTACGTTTGCTTCGTTGTGTTGGCGCGCGAAGCGACGCAGATATTCGTCAAGCGCATTAACCCCGCATGAAAAATCTTGGCGCTTATGTTTGGCGACCAGCGGCTCGATAGTACCCGAAAATTTTGAGGTCAACGTTTACCCTGTTGCCAGTCACGGTGGCGCTGCATTGCGGCGCTTAGTTTTGGCCGCCGCTTTTCGGTGTTGTCCAGCGCTTTGGCAAAAGCATTCCAATCGCGCGAGCTGAGCGTCATGGTTTCGTTTGCAGTGAGAATTTCTTTGGCGCGTTCTTGCGCTGTCGCCAACAAGAATGCACTGACTGACATTCCGGCAGTTGATGCCGCCCGGACGATCAGTTCTTTGATCTCGGGAGAGGTTCGCAAGTCGATGCGCTCGTTGGTTGCCGGTGCAGTCATGGTGAGTTCCTTGTACGGAAGTAGTACGGATTGATCCTAGCATGGCTGACCGGCAACTACAAGCCTTCCGTACATGAACCGTACCGATGTTGGGGCGCTATAGGAAAATATTTACCCGAATAACTTCTGTGACGAATAGTTTTTTACCGGATAATTTAACTTTTCTTAGGTGAATATTTCGAGGGTGTAAATGAAGCCGATCGATACAAATTACCAACCCATTTCCTGCATGCAGCATGAACGGCTGGAGTTCGCAGTGCTACGCCGTATTCCGTTGAAATTGAAACTGGCTAACGGCGAGACCTTGGATGGACTGGCTGTGGATGTCTATACAAAGGACGGAGCGGAGTGGTTGAAGTTTCGTGACGGGGCTGGGACGGAGCTGGTGATCCGTTTGGATCAAATTGAGCGCTTTAGCGAGGCTTAGTTTTTTTTGCAACGCCGGGCGCGTGCATCAAAAATACCGTGGGTCGTTTGTCGATTTCCGGCAGTTGCTTTTTCCACTCGGCCACACGCTTGGTCAAGACCATTTCAGTCGCCAACGTTACATCGGTTGCGACACACACGGCGGTGTCGACAGCGCAACTTTCCACAATAGCTTCCATCATCTGCCGATTGCGATACGGCGTTTCGATAAATATTTGCGTTTCATCGTGGCTACGCGCGGCTTGCTCCAAGGCTTGCAGTTTGTTTTTGCGCTCGGTTTTATCGACCGGTAAATAGCCGTGGAAGGTGAAGCGCTGCCCGGATAATCCACTGGCCATCAAGCCTAATAAAATCGAAGAAGGTCCCACCATCGGTACGACGCGGATGCCTTGTTGGTGTGCGAGTCGCACCA
>JAHECG010000127.1:0-1186 GCA_024641855.1 Betaproteobacteria bacterium
AATAATTAGGGTCAGAGTCGATTTATTGATCACGCCCAACGACACACAAGACTTGATATTTACATCGCCGACACCATACTTAAAGTAATAAGATCTTTTAACTCCCTAAAGGAATGCTATGTCTCATTACCACGCAGTTGTATGGATTGATCACGCTGAAGCCCATGTGATGCACATCAGTCCGGACGATGTGGAGTCCTCTGTGTTGCGACCAGCCAACCCCCACCACAAATTACATCACAAGCGCGGCACCGATAAGGGTGGCGCAGTGGGTAGCGGCCGCTCACCGGAAGATCAGCATTTTTATCATGACGTAGTAGAAGCGCTGAAAGGTGCGCAGGAGATTTTGGTGGTCGGGCCGGCCAATGCCAAACTGAATCTTGTCAAACACATTCACACGCATGATCCACAAATGAGTGATAAGGTCATCGGCGTTGAATCCATCGATCATCCATCCGATGGGCAGCTCGTTGCCTATGCGCGTAAATATTTTACGGCGGCAGATCGCATGCGTCCTTGATTGTATAAACACAAAGCGCTACGCCCAATTTATTTAGTTAAATTGGGCGCCCGATTCGGAGCTTTTCATTATTGACAGCGAATATTCACTTCCAGTTCTACCGCGCGCACTTCCGGATTCGCACCCTTATTTTTGGTTGGACAAAACACCGATGACGAAACTTAGCGCAGCATGCCAAGCCTGGGGCACTCCAGCGTTTGAACGCATTTTGAAAGATGCAATTGAACAAATGGATGTCGCACTCCTGCCTTTGCAGCAGGCTTTATTGCACAGCAGTTATACCGATGGCGCGAATCGCAGCGTGCGCATCATTGGCGTGTCGGAAGACGCCGGATTGATTCGTGCAACAATCGGTATTTTTTATACCGGCATCATTGCCGGGTGTCATTGCGCCGACGATCCCACCCCGGCAAATGAAATATCCGAATATTGCGAGCTACAGCTTGCGATCGACAAAATTACCGCCACCGCCACCTTTACTCTGCTCGCAGAAACACCGTCCTAAGCGCCACGTAAAACTGCGTTGGCTCACGCATCGCATCGATTACCTGAGCACTCCTCACCAATCTCGATTTATCGCTTTCAATATTCTGCCTTTCTGGCAGACGCAGGCTGTATGGCCCTACCTAACGAAACGTCCGCGCCCAATTTTCATAAACCCTGTAA
>JAHECG010000127.1:1286-4966 GCA_024641855.1 Betaproteobacteria bacterium
TAAGCGTTTAACACCTAAAAAAATATTCAAGTTTTACCCGAAATGAATCGATATAACCTTACTTGAGCTAAGGCATCATTCAAACACAGCGCCCAATCGAGACCACGCCATTGACTAACCTCAGCACACTAAAAATTGCCTAAAAAATAATCTGCTTTGCTGCCAAAATTCTGAAAAAGTATTTACAAATTAACGAGACGCCACCTTAATGATCACGCTCGCAACATCCTCTTTCAATAGCCGCCAATTATTCGCAACATCCGTACTCGCTACCTTGGGACTGCTCGCGATGGCGGTTAACATCCCCTTATCTTTTGGGATGGATTTTTTGTTCGGCAGTATCTTTATTTTCGTCGCACTGCAACGACTGGGTCTGGCCAGCGGCCTCCTTGTTGCTTTGATCGTCGGCAGCTATACCTTGGTTTTGTGGAACCATTCCTATGGGCTGCTCGCCCTATTGGTTGAAACCTTGTTCGTCGGGATCGCGATTCGCCGCAATCCGAATCGCAATCTACCTGCATGGGTCATGATTTATTGGCTCGTCATTGGGCTGACCTTGATGCCCAACATCTATCACTTCATGCTCGGCTTACCCTGGGAAGCCTCCTTGCTGGTAGCCTTCAAGCAAGCGGTGAACGGCGTTTTCAATGCACTCATTGCTACCTTGATCATCCAATTCTTGCCGTGCCATTGGTTGTTTGGCGCCGCCCCAAAACGCCTTTATCCACTACAGCATACACAGACCAATTTGCTGGTGGCATTTGCATTCATGTCAGCACTCCTGATCATTATTCTGAGCGCCAAACAAACCGTAGAAAATTCAAAAGCCGCGATCGCGCAACGCGTCACAGCGCGGTCAGCTTACATTTCCGCCCAGATTATGATCTGGCAAAATGAAAATATTCAGATGCTGAATTCATTGGGGCAACGAGGTTCAATGATTTCGCTGCATGATCTGCAACTCTTCCAGCAAGCCAACCCCGATCTGCTGTTTCTACATCGTGTCGATCCTCATGGAAAAATTACGCTTTCTACCGTAACGAATTCTGCGATGACCAACAAAATCGATTTTAGTGACCGTGGCTGGTTTCGCACGTTGCTCGCAACAAATCAGCCGGTGTTTTCGGATGCCTTAGTGGGCCGCACTTCCGGTTTGGCTACGATTGCCATGGCGGCGCCAATACTCGATGGCACACGACTTTCCGGCATGATGCTAACTTCGATAAAACCGCAAGCCTTGCTTGATCGCGTGACTGCCGGCAATAGTCTGCTAGGCACCCGCATCACGTTGGTCGACCGCAAGGGCGTCATCATTGTCAGCACCGAGCCATCCTTCAAGCCAATGCAAGCTTTTGAGCAAGCGCGCGGCGGCAAAATCAATGAACGGGATGGTGCACTGTATCGCTGGGCGCCGCTAAAGGCGGCATCGGCCATGCAGTCCTGGGCGGCTTCCTACTATGCGCAAGACACCGCACTCAGCCAAAGCGGATGGCGCGTTGTCATTGAGCAACCGTTGCAGCCCTATGCGCAAGCTTTGGTGCACGAGCATCTGATCAACTTCATCTTCACGTTTCTATTGGCGATCGCCGCATTCTTGCTCGGCTCCCGCGCTGGGAAACTGGTGTCGCGCCCACTCCATCAATTAAGTCAAGCCACTGCCAAATTGAGTCGTGACATCGGCAGCCAGGCGCCCCTGGAACTCCCCAATACCGGTGTCGCTGAAATCGCCGCCTTATCCGACGACTTCCAGCGCATGGCGCAAACCCTACGCAACTATTATGCGGAACTGACACAAGCTCGCGACGGCCTGGAGCAGCGCGTGACCGAACGAACCGCAGAGCTGCAACAAGCTGAGCAATCCTTGCGCGAAAGCAAGCAGTTGGTCGAATCGGTCATCGAAAATGTGCCCGCCATGATCTTCATGAAGCGTGCGGAGGATTTGCGTTTTGTCCTGTTCAACAAGGCAGGCGAGAATCTACTCGGCATCCCACGCACGGAACTGCTGGGTAAAAACGATTACGATTTATTTCCACAGCAGCAAGCGGATTTCTTTGTTGCCAAAGATCGCGCCGTACTGACGAGCGGCTTCGAGGATATTCCGGAAGAAACCATCGATACTAAAATGCTGGGCCAACGCGTTCTCCATACCCGAAAAATCGCGCTGCGCGACCACGCAGGTAAACCGCAATTTTTGCTCGGCATTTCCCACGACATCACCGAACGCAAACAAACTGAATCACAGCTAATCAAAGCCAAGGAAGAAGCTGAACAAGCCAATCAAGCCAAATCCGACTTTCTGTCCAGCATGTCGCACGAGTTGCGCACGCCCATGAACGGCATCCTCGGCTTCGCGCAACTATTGGAGTTTGACCAGGGGTTATGCCAAGACCAACAGGACTCCGTACAGGAAATTCTTCGCGCAGGTCAGCACCTCTTGGTACTGATCGACGAGGTATTGGATCTAGCGCGCGTTGAATCCGGAAATCTCTCACTTTCCATAGAACCGGTGACTTGCCAGGAGCTGCTAGACGAAGTCATGTCGTTGATTCAACCGCTATGCGCGCAAAAAGACATCACGCCACAGTTACGCACGGATGGTTTTGCGCAATGCAGCGTCCAAGCGGATCGCACGCGGCTGCGGCAAGTACTGCTCAATCTCTTATCCAATGCCATCAAATACAATCGTGACCATGGCCAAGTCACGCTGGCCCTTAGTCAAGAAGATGAAACGATTCGCTTCAACGTGCGCGATACCGGCACAGGCATTCCGCCGGAGCGACAGGCTGAATTATTCCAAGCTTTTAACCGGCTCGGCGCTGAGCGCGGGCACGTGCAAGGAACCGGTATTGGCTTAGTCATCAGTAAACAAATCGTCGAAACGATGGGCGGCAGCATTGGTTTCCGTAGCACCCCTGGTATCGGCAGCGAATTTTGGATTGACATGCCAATAGCCGAACTCCGCGCCCAAGCGCAAGCCGACGAACAGCCGCTGCCGGTAGCGAATACCGCGTCGTCGATCACTGGAACGATTCTCTATGTCGAAGACAATCCATCCAATCTGCGACTAATGGCTAATCTGATTGGCAAACGCCCTGGACTGCACTTAATTACCGCCCATGAGCCCAATTTAGGAATAGATCTGGCCCGCGCCCATCATCCGGACGTGATCCTGCTGGATATCAACCTACCCGGCATGGATGGATTCGAGGTATTACGCATTCTGCGCGCCGATCCGCTATTGGCAGGCAAACCCATTGTGGCTGTTTCCGCCAATGCCATGGAAAAAGACATCCAAAAAGGAAAGAGTGCGGGGTTCGACGACTATGTGACGAAACCCATTAATATCGACGCCTTTCTGCAGACGCTGGATCGTTTGTTTACAAAATAGGACGCATACGTGGCGGTATCATTCCAGGCATTGTCTAACGCTATTTCTGCGATATTCACTGGAAACAAACGCCAAATTGGATCAAACTCGCGCATACGCAACTCCCTGAAACGCCTTTGAACCACAACCGCTCCGGAGGCCGTATGCCAACTGAAAAAATTACCGTCCGCATCACCCAAACCGGGCAGACCATGGAAGTAGCGGTCTACGATAAACGTGCCGACCATATTCAAGTCGTGCTGGGCGAAGGCATCCATAGCGTGAAGTGCGATCTCTCCCCCACCCGCAACGG
>JAHECG010000060.1:0-15471 GCA_024641855.1 Betaproteobacteria bacterium
GAACGCCGCGAATACGGCCAGCATGTATACCCGCTAATCCAAGCAATCCTGCAAATAACAGTGTCAGCACGGATGTCATGAACATCATCGTGCGCAGATCTAAATTCATTCTCTATCCTGTATTTCCCCGTCCGCATACATAAATGCGGATGCATATCTGCGTACGTCTCATTGTAACTGTTGGCCGATTCAAAAGCTTCAATACTGATCTAACTTCATGCCTACCAGATCTGTAGCTGCGTCCATGGAATATTTCGTACGTCACTGTCGTCTTTAAACAAACCATTTCGGTTAATACTAAAAAGGGAAACACCCATGTCATTCAATCGCCGTGACTTTTTAAATGCGATAGCCGCCACAGGAATTTCAGCAGGCCTGCTTTCTACGGCAAAATCTGCACACGCCGCTCCGGATACAAAAATCAAAGCGCTCGCCTTTGATGCCTTTCCGATTTTTGATCCACGACCAGTTTTTGCACTGGCCGAACAACTTTTTCCCGGCAAAGGTACCGAGTTAAGCAATGCTTGGCGTACCCGTCAGTTTGAATACCAATGGCTGCGAGCTTTATCCGGGCAATATGCGGATTTCTGGCAAGCGACGGAAGATGGTTTGGTGTTTGCGGCCGAGATGCTGAGCCTGGATCTCACGCCCGACAAACGTGAAAAACTAATAGGGGCCTATCTAGCCCTTAAGACCTGGCCCGATGTGCCATCGGCATTGGCCTTACTGAGGGATGCTGGATTGCGGCTTGCTTTCTTATCGAATGCAACCCCTAAAATACTGCATGCTGGTATCAAAAATTCGCGACTAGAAAAAGTCTTCGAACAAGTTATCAGTACCGACCAAATTAAAACTTATAAACCGGATCCACGCGCTTACCAAATGGGCGTCGATGCATTTGGGTTACGCAAAGAGGAGATTTTGTTTGTTGCATTTGCCGGATGGGATGCCGCCGGAGCCAAAGCATTTGGTTATCCGACTTATTGGGTCAACCGCCTCAACTTACCAACGGAGCGCCTGGGTGCCGCCCCCGATGGCATCGGAAAAAATCTGAATGATTTAGTGAGCTTCGTGAAAGCACGAAGCTAAACACTAAGTCACGCACGCCTTCAAATAGCCGATGTTGATGGCGCAGAACCGTTCAGCAAGTATTCCAACAGCTCTTTTACACTGCGAATCGCGCTGCCGAACGGTAAGCGCTCCGAGCCACGAAAGAACAAGCCTTTGTTGACGTCGCCGCGCAGTGCTGCAGCGAGTTGCGCATCGATACAAAACTGACCGGCGCGCGCAATGCCATCGCGCAATCCGCAGGAGATCAAGCAATGCAACGACGAGGCGCAGCGCTCGCGATCACTCTTGGCGCAACCCTGCAGTTTGCTTTCGCGTTTCAGATAATTTTTAAGCCATGGCGTTAATACCCCCCGTGCCGGTAAACCGGCTACGCTCATGAAGGTGACGATTTCCTCCGGCTTGGCTTCGGCCAATACCTTTTTGAAATTTGGATGTGCATCCCCCTCTTGCGTCACCGCAAATGGCGTACCAACCTGGACTGCGCTAGCGCCCAGCGCCAAGAGATCGCGCACTTTTTCATGGCTATTGATGCCACCTGCCAATATCAGCGGAATACTCTCTCGTTCGATACCGAGTTCGCGATAGAGATTAAAGATACCTTCCAACACGCCGGGAAAATCGAAGCGTGCATCGTTGATGTCTTCCGGCTTTGGTGCGCCGAGATGTCCGCCGGCATAACGCGGATGCTCGATCACGATAGCATCGGGCATGCGATTTTTACGCATCCATTTTTTGAGCACAATATTCACGCCGCGCACATCGGAGAGTATGGGAATCAGTGCCACGTCTGGGTAGCCTTCGGTCAGCTCCGGTAAATCCAGCGGCAAGCCTGCGCCCATCACGACAGCTTGGATACCGCTGGCACAAGCCTGCTTAACTAATGCAGCATGTTCACTTACCGCCTTCATCACATTGACGGCCAGCATGCCCTCGTCTTGCGCCATTTCAAGTGCTGCGTTGATTTCGCGATCCAACGCGATCAGGTTGAGCTGATCCAACACGGTTTTATCCCGACAATGTTTAGATTGCTGCATGAGATCGGGGTGATGATGCCGCAAATCGATGCTGGCGATGGTGCCGAACGCACCCGCCTGGGCCACTGTTCCGGCCAGACGATGCGCGGACACGCCAACACCCATACCGCCTTGTACGATGGGCAACAAACGCTTTCCTTTGATTATGAAATGCGGCAAGTTGGTTTGCATCTTGGATCCTTCTTTATAAAAGAGATGCCCCACGGCGTGATCGACAAGCAGCGGCACCCACAAAAGAAGATATGATAGTCTTTTTATCTACCAAGAAGCAAACGCCGTATTCGGGTGGCAGGGATTAACCGCAACCTATGCCCGAAACAGGACAGTACCGCTTAATTACCGCTCGGCGTGCGAGAAGTGAATTTGTGCTCGACGGCAAATACCGCCGCTTCCACGCGCGAGGAAAGATTGAGCTTGGCGAGGATGTGCCGCACATGCAGTTTCACGGTGTCGTGACTGATATCGAGGGAACGTGCGATGGCTTTATTCGATTGGCCGCGACTGAGATAAGTGAGAATCTCGCGCTCCCGTTGTGTAAGCAGCGCTAACATCGATTCCGATGAGTCCGGTTTCTGATCCAATAAGTTAACCAGCTTGCCGGTCATCTCAGATGCGACGACGGTCTCCCCACGCGCTGCGCGTATGACGGCATCTTCGACTTCGGCGGGTTCCATATTCTTTAGCAGATAACCACGCGCACCGGCCCGTAGGGCTGCGGCCAAGTCTTCCTGTGCATCGCTCACAGTCAGCAATAAAATCGGCAACGTATAGCCTTCTGCACGTAACTCGCCCAGCAAGGTGATGCCATCGGTTTCCGGCATATTCAAATCAAGGATTGCGACATCCGGTTTGAACTCATTCAACAAGGCGCGTGTGCCACTGGCGTTGCCACTCATGCCGACGACGCTGACTTTGCCGTGGCGCTCCAGCAGTTCTGCGAGCCCCATGCGAAACAAGGTGTGGTCATCGACCAAGATAATACGAACAGGTTGGGTCATGAAGCTGTTACCTTACGATATGCCGTTGCGGGGAATTCCAAGCGGACACGCATGCCCTCACCCACACGATTTTCAAAATTAATTTCACCGCCGAGGCGCTGTGCACGTTCACGCATGATGTTCATGCCTAAGTGCATGCCTGGGCCGGTACTTTCATTGCTCTTTAAACCGATGCCGTTATCTTCAACGGTCACCTGATAGTTGCCCAGATGCGATTCCATGCTCACGCGTACATGCATGGCGTGCGAATGCTTGCCGATATTCGCCAAGGCTTCTTGCACGATGTGAAACACTTGCACTTCTTGATCCGGCGTAAGGTTGAGATCATGCACTTTATTGACGAACTCGACCTCCACCCCAGTACGACCATGAAAAAGCTCAATGACGTCTTCCAGCGCCGGAACCAAACCGCGTGGATCCATTTTTTGGCGAAACTGCGTGAGCAATTCGCGCAGGCCGGAATAGGCTGTTTCCATCGCGTCGTCAACTTGGCCTAAATACTTTTCGGTATTCGCTTCTTCCTGATCTTGGATCGCTTCGCGCAACAACGCTAAACGCATTTTCATGTAGGCCAGGGTTTGTGCTAAAGAATCGTGGATTTCATTGGCCAACATTTGGCGCTCATCCATCAGGGTGATGCGTAAGTTTTCACGCGTCAGGCGCGCATTTTCCAGCGCCATCCCTAAATGCTCGCTAATGGAAAGAAACAACAGAGACACCTCTTCCGGAATCGTACGATCATCCGGCATGAAGAGGTTGTACACGCCCATCACTTTGCCCTTGTGGCGTAGCGGTACCGCAATGACGTATTTGCAACGGTTGCCAAAATAATCCAAAGCCATGGCTTCATGGCACACATGGCTGGCCTCGTCGGTTTGAATGCCGACTTCACGCGCGGCACGACCGCATACGCCGCAACCAGCCGGAATTAAATACTCGCGTTCAATCACTTCCTGCGGCAAGCCAATCGCACCCACCATGCGCATATGGGTAGCATCGGCCGTCAGTACCCGCACGGCGCCACCACCAGCACCGGCGAGGCGGATCATGGTCTGTAAAAACCGTTCGAGCAACTGCTCCAGGTCAGCATCGCTACTGAGGCTGGTGGCAATTTCAGAGAACGCCAACATGGCCGGAATTTTGTATCCGCCGCGCTCTTCAGGTTTGGAATCGTTAGCCATGGAAGTGAAAAACCAGGATGCAACCAGAAAACATCAGGAACGAAACATTCTAGACACAGCAGAGCCCATTTGCAACCGCACGAGCTTTATTTTTTCCATGACAATACAATGAGTTAGTTTAAATGACGCGCCCCAGCAAGCTAACCATTCTCTAGCGCGCGACTTTACGCAACAATCGGTTTATCGCTTAGTCGCGATCATGACCTTTATGATGTTTATTGCCATGGCCTTTATTCTGACGGTGCCCACGGCCTTCATCTCGTCGATCATCACGGTAATCATCTCTGTATTCATGATGCCGTTCTTGATAGCGCGGGACATATTCGTGCTGATACCAATCATCGTGCACAAAGTAGACCCGTTCCCCACAGGCATTGTATTTGTGGCAATGCTTGCTCCAATGTTTAATATGACCCGGCGGAATGCGCAAATAGATCGGCGGCCGATCATTCGACACCCATCGGACAACGCTTGGCTCGCGATAAATTACCTGTGGCGCCGGGTAGCCGCCGATATCAATACGGCCATAGAAACCCGGTTGACCGATACTGATTGAGACGGCAACATCGGCAGCAAGTGCTGTAGTGGCGATACTGGCGGTTGCTATTGCAATTGCGATCAGTAAGTTTTTCAAATGCGCGCTCCTCAGGTTGTACCTAACTAATTCTAGAAGAAATTACCACCCGAATCATCCCTCACTTACGATTCTAATACGCTTGTAATGCATTTCGTTCATAAAGTCGAAAGCGGATAACGATGCAAATCGATGCTTTCTGGAAAACCACTGATAGCCCACGCCAACCTCTCTATTCGCCGATGCACACGTCGGCAAAGTCTCTCGCGCTGTATGCACTGCCTGTGGTAACGTTTTAACTCATTTCATCCGCAGAAAACCATGGCTCTGATATGGGAAAGTTCACCACAGTCCTGCTATTGCTCAGCCTACTGCAACTACCGGCATTTGCCGAACCAGGCGATAACAAGGAAAAAGATAAAGATATCGAGGTCAAGGTTCAAGTCATTGGCGAAGATGTCATCGTCGATGTGAGCTTTCCGGTGCCCGCCACGCCGCGTGAAGTCTGGGCGGTCTTGACCGACTTCGACCACATGACCGGCTTTGTTTCTAACTTGCAATCCAGCAAAGTGCTCGACCGTTCTGGCAACACCCTGCATATCGCGCAAGAAGGTAAGGCGCAACATGGCCCACTAAGTTTTGAATTTAGTTCCGTCCGTGAAATACAGCTATCCCCGTTTGAGAAAATTCAATCCCGACTCATCACCGGAAAAATTCGCAAACTCGAAGGCCTGACGCAACTCAAGGTGGAAGGTGATGGTACGCGCGTCACTTACCATTCCGTGAGTATCCCAGGCGTTTGGATTCCGCCGGTGGTGGGTAAAGTTTTTATCGAGCATGAAACGCGCGAGCAATTCGCCGAAGTTAGAACAGAAGTGGTGCGCAGAAAGCAGAATGAAATAGCCAAGAAATGACGACCGATACTGGACTTCATTGCTGGAAATGCGGCGCATCGGTTGGCGACGAACCGCTGCCTTTCAGCCGCACGGCGGAATGCAAAACCTGTCGAAGTTCCTTGCACGTATGCATGATGTGCATTTTCTACGACACCAAAGTTTCCAAAGCTTGCCGCGAGCCCATTGCCGACCAAGTACGCGATAAAAACCGCGCAAATTTTTGTGGGTATTTTCAGCCCAACCCGAAGTTGCCCGCGCAACAAAGCGCGTCAACTGTCAATGTTCGATCTGCCGCTGATGCCTTATTCGGTGGCACAACCCAGTCGGACAGTGCAACCAGTGCGACACGTAAAAATTTTGATGATTTATTTAAATAGACCCAGCTCCACAGTCTTGATCGTGGCGCAGAGCAATAAATTTGAATGGGTAATTAAACGAGGATAAAGAGATGAAACACATTCACAGTTATTACTCACCGAACGATTTATATAACAAGATCATTGATGGGCTGAATAAAATTGGCACCGACTTGTCTGCGGTCACGCTGGAGGATCTACAGCCGGTGGATGAATTTCATATCCGTGGCGATGTCGCCACCAAAGAGCTGATCAAGCTCGCCCAGTTCACACCCGACATGCATATTCTGGACGTCGGCTGCGGTGCGGGTGGCTCTACGCGTCGCTTGTCGCACGAAACTGGGTGCTGCGTGACCGGCATTGATTTAAGCGATGAATACATCGATGCCGCAGAACGTTTGACGCAATTGCTCAAGATGCAAGAACGGGTAAAGTTCCATGCCGCCAGTGCGCTGGCCTTGCCGTTTGACGACAACACATTCGACGGTGCCTGGTCGATCCAGATGAATATGAATGTCGAAGATAAGCTGGGGTGGCTCAAGGAAGTGTATCGCGTACTCAAACCCGGTGGACGAGCTGTGTTGTATGAAGTGTGCGGCCATAAAAATTCACCGCAGTATTTTCCAGTGCCGTGGGCGCAGGACAGTTCCATGAGTTTTTTGGTGCCGCCGGAACCCTTCCGCGACATCATCACAGCAGCCGGATTTAAAATTGAAGCCTGGAATGACAAGACCGATCTCGCGCAGAAAGCCTTTGCCAATATGGCAGAACCCGTCGGCGTCCAAAACCTGCCGGAACTTGGTGTGCATCTGCTGGTTGGAAACGACATCCGAACCAAGGCCTATAACCTGCGTCGCAATCTGGATGAAGAACGCGTGAGTTTGATCGAGACGGTCGCGGTAAAACCTAAGCTTTAAAAACTGTGGTCGGTTCTATCACGACGGGCAACGCCCCGCTGTTCCACACCGGATGCTTCAGCATCACGTGCGCAAATAAAGCCGAATGGATGATCGCTTCACTCCATCTGCGCAGTTTGATGTAAGGCGATTGATCGAACCAGCGTTGATCCACCGCCGCGAATTGCCGAATGAATGGGAAAACTGCCGCATCGGCGATGGAGAGATGATCGCCGAGTAGATAGGCGCTTGTCTGCAAACGCTCCTCCAATTGCCGCAGAAATTGTTCGCCTTCGATGCGGTATTCACTTTGTGACTGTTCGGGGTGACGGTCGGCATATTTGTAACGATCCAACGCGTACTTGAATGTACCGTCATTGCTATTGACCAATGCCATCGCTTCATTAAGATACAGCCCATCAAGCCCAAGCCAGTGATTCGGGTCTTGTTGATGCAGCGCCCATTGCATGATGTCCCAACTTTCGTCGATGACTTGGCCGTCAGGCAGCACCAATACGGGAACACTGCCCTTGGGTGAAGCGGCCAGCATGCACGATGGCTTGTCGCGTAATAAAACTTCCCGCAATTCGTAGGACATACCGCTTGCGTGCAAAGCCAGTCGTGCACGCATCGCATAAGGACATCGCCGGAAAGAATAGAGAATCGGAAGCATCGATATTTAAAATTCTTTAAAATCCACGGCTGTAACCATTGCGATAAGCGCAAAGTAGGTGCATCTTATACAAATGCAACAGCCCATTCATTCCGAACCTTAAGGCTGCAGGTACGCATTTTAGCTTAGGCTAGACGCATCACACTTCAAAACATAGGAGGTGCCAAATGTTGATGATCAATTACAAAGAACTGAGTTGGCAATATTGGCTGGTAACCGCCTGCCTGCTGAGCGCAGGCGTTGCGGGATATCCATTGGGATTTATCTTGGCTATCGGCCTCAGCGCATTTCAACTGATTCACTTCGCCCTGCGCGAACACAGCCTGAGCGCCTTCCCCGTCCAAGTGCGATTTTGGTATTTGATGCTGCTGCTGATTGCGCTCCCGGCGCCGATGCAAATCATTTATTGGATACCGACCGTGGGAACCTGGGCGCAAGTCATATTTGGCTACTGCACCATGGCGCGCTGCGTATCGCTCTTCCCGTGGAATCGCAATGAACGCTTTTCGCTCAGCTTACTGAAAAAAACTTTCTTTTCTCGCCCGGTGCCCGGCAACATTTTGCAAGGGCAACCGCCGCTACAAAAAACGGAACAGCAAGCATAAGCACAAACGCTGGCCGCTAATCGCGGCCAGCGTTAATGCACAACATGAACTCGGAATCCAATTCACCAAAAATCGGAGATTACGGCATTATCGGTAATTGCCGTTCGGTGGCGCTGATTTCGCGCACCGGCTCCATCGACTGGCTGTGTTGGCCGCGCTTCGATAGTCCCTCACTATTTGGCGCCCTGCTCGACCGCAATATAGGCGGTCGCTTTGCGATACGCCCCACCGGCCAATACACCAGCACGCGTCGTTATGTCGGCGACACCAACGTCCTCGAAACGACATTTCAAACCGAAACCGGAATCGTGCGCTTACTCGATCTGATGCCGGTGGATTCCGAAGAGAATAAACGTCATACGCTGTGGGCTGCGCATCAAATTTTGCGCATCATCGAATGTGTCGAAGGCGAAGTAGAAATCGAAGTACTATGCGTCCCGCGTCCCGACTATGGGCGCAAGCAGCCGCGCTTGCGCTACCGCGGTGCGCTCGGCTTTTATTTCGAAGATCGCGGAAACGCATTTATCTTGCGCAGCGAAATTCAGCTGATGTTATCGGTTGATCATGCCGAGGTGGTCGGCAGATGTGTGCTGCAAGCGGGTGAACGGCGGCGCATCTCCGCTGTTTACAGCGCCGGTGAACCTGCCTTCATTCCACCGCTGGGCGAATTCGCCGAGCATCGGTTACAAGCCACTTTGCGCTGGTGGGAAGCATGGGCGGCGCGATTCACGTACGACGGCCCGTATCGTGAAGCGGTGATGCGCAGCGCCTTGTGCCTCAAGCTCATGTCGTATGCGCCTTCCGGCGCGATGATCGCCGCGCCCACAACTTCGCTGCCGGAAAAAATCGGCGGCGTGCGCAATTGGGACTATCGCTATTGCTGGCTGCGCGATGCTTCGCTCACCCTGCAATCGCTATTCGATTTGGGCTATCGCCAAGAAGCTGAAGCGTTTATGTCTTGGTTATTGCATGCAAGCCAGATGTCGCAGCCCGAACTGCATATCCTGTACGACGTTCATGGCGA
The DNA here is from genome assembly GCA_024641855.1 of Betaproteobacteria bacterium. Lineage (GTDB taxonomy): Bacteria > Pseudomonadota > Gammaproteobacteria > Burkholderiales > Thiobacteraceae > RBG-16-58-11. The sequence goes on from JAHECG010000060.1 coordinate 9,309, forward strand.
AACGCACCTGCCGGAGCAAGAATTGGATCATCTGGATGGTTTTGCCGGTTCTCGCCCGGTACGCATTGGCAACGATGCCCGCAAACAATTGCAGTTGGATATTTATGGCGAGGTATTGGATGCAGTGTACGAATTCGTTTGCCGCGGCGGCCGCCTCGACCGCGCGACCGCACGCATGCTCAAAGGCTTTGGCAAAACCGTCTGCCAGCGCTGGCAAGAACCCGACGAGGGCATCTGGGAAATTCGCGGTGAACGCCTGCACCACACCTACTCCAAAGCCATGTGTTGGGTGGCGCTGGATCGGCTGATCAAATTGCATGAACAAGGCCACCTGCGTATCCCGTTAGAACTGTTCACCCATACGCGCGCAGCTATTCGCGCGATGATCGAACGTCATGGCTATAACGAATCCCTCCAAAGCTATGTCAGCGTGTTCGATGGCGACGATGTCGATGCCAGCTTGTTGCTGCTGGCACGCTATGGCTATGCCGATCCTGGCGCGATGCGCATACGCCAAACCTGCGCACTCATCCACCAACGACTCGGGCGCGACGGATTGCTGTATCGCTATCTCGCGGAAAACGACGGGCTACCACCGGGTGAAGGCGCGTTTGGTATTTGCAGCTTCTGGGCCGTGGATTGCAAAGCGCTACAAGGCGATGTGGCAGGCGCGAGCGAACTCTTCGAACACATTCTTTCATACGCTAATGATTTAGGATTGTTAGCCGAAGAGGTCGATCCCGAAACCGGCACCCTGCTGGGGAATTTCCCGCAAGCATTCACCCACGTGGGGCTGATCGATGCGGCCCTGAGCATCGCGCGCGCAAACCAAGGCAAACTGCGCGAGCCCGGCGCCGAACAAACAAAAATGACAGGAGCCAAATTATGATGAGCTTGAACTACGCCAACATTTTTCTCTGGGGTTTTATCGCGACGGTATTTCTTACTACGCTCATGGCGGCCGGCCAAGGCCTGGGGCTCTCGCGCATGAGCCTGCAATACATGCTCGGTACCCTATTCACCGCTGACCGCAACCGTGCCATGGCCATTGGGTTTACCTTCCACTTTGTGAATGGCTGGCTGTTCGCTTTGTTTTATGCGCTGGTGTTTGAAAGTCTCGGCAAGAGCAATTGGTGGTTAGGTGCCATGATCGGATTAGGGCAAGGGCTCACCGTGCTGATTGCCTTGATGCCCATCCTTCCCGCGCTACATCCACGCATGGCCAGCGAGCACCACGGCCCCGATCCCACGCGGCAATTGGAACCGCCCGGTTTCATGGCACTGAACTATGGTCGCCAAACACCTTTGATCACGTTATTCGCGCATGTGGTGTATGGCGCAATCTTGGGTGGGTTTTATCAGTTGGCTGGAACTGCGTTGTAAAGGATGTGCGCGTTACAATTGATTTTGTCACATGGGAGAACGTTTTGATTACCTGCTATCTCAGATACACCATCGACCCATTCAAGATCCATGAATTCGAAACTTACGGCAAAATGTGGATACCCTTGGTAGCCAAATTTGGCGGCACGCATCATGGCTATTTTTTACCGCACGAAGGAGCCAATAATATGGCTATCGCCATGTTTTCGTTTCCCTCTCTCGCCGCCTATGAAATCTATCGCGCATCTGCTGCAGACGACGCCGAGTGTCAAGCGGCTATGCGCTATTATCGAGAAACAAAATGTTTTTTGAGTTACGAGCGATCGTTTATGCGCCCGATCTTCGAGTGAGAATCAACACCGAGACGCTTTCACGCTAAGCGCAGCACTAAGTACGCAAACGCTGATACACCATCGCCAACGCATTTTCATCCCCGACATTACCGGGGAAAATCACCACTGGAATATCTGGCAAGCGTGTGTGGTCGTGCGGCGTGAGCACGACCGAACAGCCAGCATGAATCTGCCCGACAATGCGCGCGGCCGGCATCGCCAATCCGAGCGATAGCATGTCGTTGGAAGTAATACCGCCCTTGCTGATGATGTAGCCTATCGTGGTGGATAAACCATGCACCACGCTCATCAAAAAGCCAGACACCTGCTCACCGAAGCGCAAGCGCGTGTTGATATCCGGAAATTGACGCTCGACACGCGAGGTATAAATCACCGGCGTTTTGCCTGCTAGATGCGCTTCTGTGGTTTTGGTAATCACCTCTACCAATAGCGCACTCAAATCTTCCGGCAGACGGTTCACATCCACTTCGACTGGCACGATGCCATCTTGCTTCAGCAACACCGAAAGTTGCTCGGTGGTTTTTTTGACATGCGAACCAACCACCACCACACCAGCGTGACCGGGCTTTACATATTCACGCATGCGCTCAGCGGGAATCGGCTGCGGCGGCAGCTTGGCCAGCGCGGTGAGCAAACTGGCAGCGCTGCGAAACAGAAAGCGCTTGCCATGCTCGGCAGCATTCAGCAGCTCATCGGCGAAGCGGTTTAAGTCGTCTTGGTTCTCAGCATCGACGACACAGCAAGCGTTGTCGGCGAGCGTCATGAGTTTATCGAAGGTCCCTGTGCGCACGTCTTCGATGGGGAAGCGCACCACTTCGTCGGCCTTGATACGGCCAGCGGTTTTCTCTTCCACATACTTGGGCATGAAGCTGTTTTGATAACCGAACACGGAATCCTTGGCGAACTCGGTTTCGTGCGCCGGCACATCCTTGCCGCCGATGTGCACATAGTGAATACCATGCAGCGTGAAACGCCCTCCCTCGAAAAAAGCCGGGATCAGAAAATGCGCATCGAATGGCCCAAGTTCTTGCGCCATCACATCGGTCTCAACTGGATAATGACCACGCAGCGTGGAATCGGAACGCGATACAAAAATCACCGGGCGATCGAATCCAGCCAATGCCAATTTTAAATTTTCGCAAACTTCACGTGTGACATCGGCCGCTTCTGAAGCGCTCATGCCACGCGTATTGGTCAACACAAACATCAACGGCGATGCATCATGCAACCCTAGCTTCAATGTCCCGACATCCCAGCGCGTGAGCAGTAAGCAACTGTGTACGGTCTGGGAGCCAGTGGGATCGTCGTCGAGAACAATGATTTTTGTTTGCATAAGTTTAAAACCTTTCAACGCGAAGGACGCAAAGGTACGCAAAGGGCCGCAAAGAAATTCCAGATTTTCATTCGCGCGACTTCGCGGCTTTCGCGGTTCATATTTTTGGAACGCCTATTTCAGCAACTCCACTACATCAATTGAAAGCCTTTCAATGCCAAGGTAGCAAAAGTGGCAAAATAAATTGTTTTTCCTTTGCGACCTTTGCGACCTTTGCGCTTCAAGCTTTTAGCTTTCTACCCCAACAATTCCACTGCCCGATCCGCCATTGCTTGCGCGTTCATGGCATTGAAGTCAAACAATTGATTCGGGCTGGCCGTGGTCTCGCCGCGCTTCCAGCAAAACACATCGCGTGTCGGCACAGCGCTGCGCAGCATCAACGGCTCCAGCATCGCACCCGGGCCGCCAGTCACACCGATCAACACATCGCCATGGAACAATTTATCGAACTGTTCACGCGACATGAATTTACCATCAGGCTCGGAGCAGGTATTCCAGGCCACATCGGTGGATCGATACAAGCGGCGCGGGTTGACGATGCCAACGATGCGCGTACCGATGCCTTTTGCGGCCAACAACTGCGCGGCTTCAAACACTGGCAACAAAGCCATATCGCCCGTCACCGCAAACACTACGCGGCAACTGCCGGTGGATTCCTGCAACACAATCGCGCCGTCTTCGATGGCTTTGCGTCCTTGTGCCAAGGTAGTGCGCACAGGTAGCGGACTCTTCGAGGCGGTAATCACGATACCTTTGTTCGATTGCTTGAGCGCCCAGTCGTAAGCCACTTGCACCATATTGGCGTCGACCGGGAATAAGGGATAAACGTTGCCATTGCGCATCATCGCTGCGAAATAGGCTTCGATCTCCGGACGCTGATGGGTCCAACCGTTACGCCCTTGCTCTAATGCGCCGGCAGTGAAGATGGTCACGGCACATGGGGTTTTGTGACGCAACTCGGCCATGGCTTGGGTTACGGTTTGCCAAATCGGCAGACCATTGATGGCGAATGACTCATAAGATGCCCATAAAGCACGCCCACCGAACAGCGACACGCCAGCCGCTAAACCGGCACAAGCATCTTCGTTCAGCGGCTCATACACCTGGCCACTCGGGCCTTGGAAATACAAGTCATCCGATGACGGATGGCGAATGGTCAGCGCCTTGTTGATATTGGCCATGCTCGATGCTTCGTTGCCGTCGGCATTGGTCATGATGAACGATGGATCGCGCTGCCCAACAGCCGCCACGATCTCGCCAAAGGCAGTGGTCGGGATTTTGTTTTCTTGGCCGGGGGCATATTCGGTCAAAGGCAAAGTGCCAAGATCAGGCAAAGGCCGCTCGAATTCGGTCACCACGGTTTTTACAGCGGGGCCGCCACCAGCATTACGGAAGTTTTCACGCACCAGATTCCAGGCGCGCGGTGGCAAGGCACGGCGCTGCAAGCCGCTCTTCACGTCTTCGCTCTCTAACGTGTGATGGGCGTAGAGGTTGTGCGACTTGGCACCCGTGGCATGCACGCCAGAGCCTTTCAACTGCTTGACAATGATGGCGCTCATTTCGCCATTCAATGCTTTTTTGGCGGCATCGGCAGAAGCTTTGAGCAGCGCTGCGGTAAATGCCATGCGCTGCTTCCAGGAGAAGCGCGTGCTATCGACGTATTCGCCTTCTTGATTCGCATCGTCGAAATCTTTGGCGTTAACCAGATACACATTTTTAAAGCCATGCGCTTTCCAGTAGTCGGTCATGCGCTGGTTATCCCACAGCGAAACCATGCTGTGGTGCTCTTGCGAATATCCGTTCCACAACAAAATCGGCAAGAAGTTGGTGGCCGCCGGATAAGCGGTGTTGAAATGCTGAAACGCGCTCATGATGTAAGGCTCGCCCAAACCGCCATCGCCGATGGTCACGGGGAATAATTTACCGGGATAGAGCAAAGCACCTGACATGGCAAAGTGTTCGCCTTGGCCCAGTGGGCCGGCTGGTGCCAACAAGCCGGGAATGGCACCGGACAAGTGGCCGAGCAGGCCGTGGGTTTCGCGGAAACGCGCACGCATATCGGAAACGGTTTTGATGCCCATGGCTTCGAGCGAGGAGTCGAGGAACATCGCGCTATAAAAGCCCGGCGCATGGTGGCCGACTTCCGTCACGATATTGGTGTGGCCCAACATCACCATTGCGGCATAGGCCTCGGCACCAGAAGCAAAGCCGCCGGGATGGCCGGAGGATTTCGCAGCGGTGACTTGCAAGGTAAGGTAGCGCAAGGCATCGGCCGCGAGCAGGGTTTGGTAAACAGCCTTCTCATTCGTGGCATCGCCAATCGCTGCTTTAGATGCGGACAATACCGGCGCATCGCCCAAGCGATCCATCTCTGGCAGCGTGTCTGCAAAATACTGGATACCGTCGCAAAATGCTGGGATTTGATCAAATTCGATAAAAGTCGTGGCTTGGTTCATGATGTCCTCGTCAATTCAATAATAGAAAACCGTTTTAAACGCAAAGGATGTGAATTAAATCAATTGTTTAAAAAATAATCACAGCTGTTTTGCCAACGCCTGATTTCCTTGGTTTTCCTTTACGTTCCTTTGCGTCCTTTGCGTTTCAACAGCTTTTCAGGTTTAAAAATCACCCCATGGCCGTAAGAATATTCTGTTAATTATTTATTAACAATGGCACTATTATTAACAACACTGTTAATTAGTTGGATAACAATGCAACCTGACCGATTTACCGCCATGAACCACTTCGTTCGCATCGTAGAAAAAGGCAGCCTGACCGGCGCCGCACGCGATTTGGGCAAAACCCTGCCCGCCTTGAGCCGTTCGTTGCGCTTTTTGGAAGAAAGGCTGGGTGCACGCTTATTGACCCGCACCACACGCGCCATTGCATTGACCGAGTTCGGCCAACAATATTACGAATCGTGCCGGCGCATCCTGCGCGATATCGAAGACGCGGAAAACTTAGCGGGTGAAACCGGCCATATCGCGCAAGGCCTGGTGCGCATCACCGCACCACTGATGTTCGGACGCATGCATGTCGCGCCCTTGGCAGCGCATTTTTTGATTGAAAATCCGCGCGTGCAAATCGACATGCA
>JAHECG010000060.1:15571-18748 GCA_024641855.1 Betaproteobacteria bacterium
CCGGCCATATCGCGCAAGGCCTGGTGCGCATCACCGCACCACTGATGTTCGGACGCATGCATGTCGCGCCCTTGGCAGCGCATTTTTTGATTGAAAATCCGCGCGTGCAAATCGACATGCAGCTCACCGATAGCGTGGTTTCCATGGTCGACGAAGGCATCGATATCTCCATCCGCTTTGGTGAGTTGCACGACTCATCCTTGATCGCCATTCCCTTAGGCTACGCCGGGCGCGTGCTATGCGCCGCGCCGAGCTACTGGGGCAAGCATCCCCTGCCCCAGCACCCGCAAGATTTGAAGCTACACCAATGCCTAGCCTCGCGCGGCTTGAATCAGGAACGCGGCTGGCTGTTCCGCATCGATGAAGAAGAACGCTACTGGCCGATCAACACCAGCCTCTATTGCAACGACAGCTCAGCCCTGATCCGCGTCGCACAAGAAGGCGCCGGCATCGCACAAGTGATGTCCTACCATGTCGCGGCCGATCTTGCGGCGGGAAAACTTGTCACTGCACTGGATCACTGCGCACCAAAACCACAACCGATTCACGCGGTATATCCAGGCGGTAAATTACTGCCGGCCAAAGTGCGCGCCATCTTGGATGATTGGGTGCCGAAGTTGCGGGTGGTGTTGCAAGCCAACCAATAGCAAGCTACATGAAGGTTGCTCTCGGCCAAGCTTACGCGATATGCTTTCAGCATCTATTGAATCGGCGATCCCATGCTTATCCGAACAGTTAGAAAACCCGGCGCGCCAGGCACACTTACCCTGGTCAAAAAATATGGGGAACGCCTTGTCTGCGTACGCTATCGTTATGACCCGGCGCGAGGCAAGCGCTTCAAGACAGTAGAGCTTATTGTCGCCGAAGAAGACTGGTTGCCGCCTGAACAGCAACCCGCCGCAGACCACCCCCAGAAAAAACCCAAACATCGCACCACGCCCATTGTCCCAATACGCATTCACTACACCGAGCGTGATTTGCAGCGCCAAGTCAAAGCCATTGGCGGCATCTGGGACCCAGGAAAAAAACTCTGGTTTGCTCCAGAGGAATACATCAAACGGATTGGTTTAGCAAAAAGGATTGTGCGATGAAAACCAAAAAACGAGCCGTACTACATATAGTACTTATTACTAGATATAGTATTAAGTACTAGGTACTATGACGTCTAATTAATAGTTAAGCTGACATAGACGTGCGGATCACACGGTTGCGACCTACCGCAAAGAAGGCCTATTTATAAAAACCCCCATGTCATGGTAGTGTGCGAAGTGCATTCGCACCGCACGCACAACCGAGGTTGAGCGGACAGTACGAAGACACTTCGCAGGTTAACTATCAATCAAGGGCTCATTGATTTCAGAGATGACAGATTTCAGAAACAAGAAATCTCTATTGCCGCCCGCTATGCAGCCTAACGCCGCGTACGAGCGGACACCGGTCACTACGTGCCCGGCTATGCCCCCTGGCGGGGGTGCCGCTCAACTCATATCTCGTTAGGTTCCTTTCACTTTTACTAGGAGGACAGAAATGCGTTATTTCTTCATCACAGTCTTCATGTTAGTTGCTTGCTCATCAGCAAGCGCTCAGTGCGTCGATCCAAGAGGGATTCCGGTCGCCGAAATTGCGAACTACCAAATAAACGATATCGCACAAGCGAGCCTGCTACCGAATGGTGCACCTGTAATTTTTTTCAACCCGAATGTTCTTGCGAATACTTCACCTTCGACGCGGCTTTTCTTTCAAATGCACGAATGCGCGCATCATGTTTTGGGGCATACACTTGGCAGAATGGTTTTGAATATGGAGCAGGAGGCAGACTGCTTGGCGATTCGAACGATCGTCTCTCGCAGAATGATCTCGAATCAGCAATTTCAAATGATTCAAGCTGATTTATATCGCTTCGGTCGAGGAGACTGGTCGCATTTACCTGGACCACAGCGCGCTATCAATCTTCAAGCATGCTTGCAGTAACCTAACCCTTCATTCAACTCGGACTGGCGCGATAAAGCCGCGCCAGCCAGTTAATTCCACGTTAGCCCTCAACATCCATTCCCCAAGAGGCTCATATGGCACATTCAATAAAATCCTCCTTCTATTGGCTTAAGCGGTTCTTCTTTAATTATGTTTGGATTGGCATTGCACTATTGCTTGTCTCAATAATTCTCGATCTCGACAATCCATCCGCCACAAGAACATACGCATATTCAATTCTAATCAAGGGAATTGAGGCGGTTGGGCTATCAGTTCTTATCGCCGCGATCTTTTCATTTGCATCAGGTACGTCAGAATTTATTGAAAAGATCAGGGGTTTGCTTGAAGACATTATTGTCCGTAGAAATTTCTTGGCCAACATTGATCCAGATGGAAAAAAAGAAGCACTAAAAGCTCTAATTCAGCCGTCGGCGAGCGAGATCAATAAATACCCGAATATTGGAGACTACTACGGATACTTCATCAACAAGACGCTTGAGATTGCGAAAAAGAGTGTCCGCAGCAATTATCAAGTCATTTCCCGTGCATATTTCGACTCAGCGAAAGGAAAGATTGCCGTTGAGGGGATATACAGCTATCGCCTATTTCCCAGTTCTGATGGGTTCAATGACATTACCGTAGGATTTGAAGATGCAGATTCCGGCTGCGCATACGTTTCCGTTAGCGACCCCAATGGTGAGCGCAAAACGTTTGAAACTCCCGCCCTGTCTGAACATAACGAAGGCGGTGATATTTCACGGAGAGCTACTTTAGCAATAAAAGAATTTGGGGATCGAAAAAGTCACCTTGACGTTGAGCTGAAAGTTACGGAGTTTGGTTCAGATCATTGGTCACTTGTTCAGTTTAAAGCCCTGCAACCGACAGATGGGTTCAAATTTCACATGCGCTGCGAGGGTGACGTAGAGATACGTGAGCATGCAATTTTTGTTGTTGGTGCTAAGTACTACCTCACACTCCCCGAAGGCAATAAATCAATCACCGTCGCATGCAATCAGTGGATTAATGAAGGTAGCGGACTATGTGTGCTGGTCTCAATACCTCAGACATCAGCGAAAGCCAGTGAAGGCTAACCCTTATGAGGCCCCACCCTGTCAAGAGCCAAAGAACCGCCTTTGACGTAACGCCAAGCGTTCGCCGTAAGTCACCACGCCATGATTAGCCAATCGCATGCCCTGACTTAATTTC
>JAHECG010000128.1 GCA_024641855.1 Betaproteobacteria bacterium
TTAGGCTTTCCGCTAGACCCCTCGCGCTTGGGACGCCGGAGTGGCGAGCTACTAACGCCCAAAAATAGGCTTCTCCAAAGTCCTGTTCTACACCGGTGCCTTCTTTATACCTAAGACCAAGTTCATATTGCGCTTTTGCAAATCCTTGCTCTGCCGCCTTGCGGATCCATTCAGCTGCCAGCTTGTTATCCTGCGGAACCCCTTTGCCCTTACCATACAATAACCCAAGTAAATATTGCGCTTTGGCAAATCCTTGCTCTGCTGCCTTGCGGGTCCATTCAGCCGCCAACTTGTCTTCCAGCGGATCCCCGGTATCGATTAAGGCATGAAACAACCCAAGTTCATATTGTGCAGCTGCAAATCCTTGCTCTGCTGCCCTGCGGAGCCACTTCAACGCCAACCTGGCATCCTGTGCGACTCCTTTGCCCTCGGCATACAATGACCCAAGCAAATGTTGTGCTTTTGCATTTCCCTGCTCTGCAGACTTGCTGAGCCATTCAGCCGCCAACTTGTCATCCTGCGGTACCCCTTGGCCAATCCGATACAGTAAACCAAGGAGCCATTGCCCTTCGGGGTCATTTTTATTCGCTAAAATTCTTAATTCTTTCTCGGCGGTTTCGAAATCACTCATCTCGATTGCTTTAGTAGCTTCATTTAGTCCAGGCATTGCCGAACCTGACCACAATAGAACACAAACAAAAAACAGTTTTCTCACTTTCACCTCTTAAAAAATAAAGTTAATCTGCATCGCAAACGTCTGCCCAAGACAGACTTTGCAAGCTTTGAACATGGCTACAAATTTTCCAGCCAGATCATACGGCTAAAATATGTTTTTGATTCACTTTTCCTCAGGAAGTGATTTGGTTTTTATTTTTCCCGAAATAACGTTTGCATGAGGTCGTAATGGTTGATTGATCAATATCGCTTTGCCGATACGGTTATCGCTAAGTCTGGGATTTTACGTACGCGCTGACATTTTCCAAGCTGAGCGGGGCTCGAACGAATAGATGGAGCCTCCCCAAGAGGTCATACACCTCACCGGGGGCTTGGTTATGGTGTGCGCGCCATAACCATTCGTTCAGCGCTTCTCCTATTTCTTCAGCGGTGCAACGTCGGTGGAAATTCTCTGAGCCTAATTCGAGTCCCTCTGCCAAAAAGCACACGACACCCCGATCCTCTAGCAGTGGATCCAATAGCTCGGCAATTTTGAGATATTCCTCTTGCAGTGTCATGAGCGTTGCTTCATGCCTCTAGTGGCCGCTCGCCTGGCTATTATTTGCCACCTTCACCCACCACCACAAATGGCGCCCAATACAGCGGATGCGCATACTCCGGATGTTTAGGTGTATTCATGAGCGCCAGCATCGCCTTACGCTGTGCTTCTGCCTTGCCTTGCTCCGGGTGGGCTTCGTATTCGCGCAGCATGGTGGTGGTGAGCGGCACAGTGGCTTGCGAGGATACAGGCCAGTGCGAGACGAGCAGCGAACGACTGCCGGCATAAAAGAATGCCTTGGCCAAGCCAGATAAACCTTCTGCACCCAGCGTGCCATCCGCCGCGGCGGTATTGCAAGCGGAGAGGAGTACCCAGTCAGCATTGAGTTTGAGTTTGGCGATTTCACCCGCTGACAGATAGCCATCGTCTTCCAATGTGCCCTGCTTGGGTGGGGTAAGAATCAAACCCGCTTCAAAGCCATAGCCGATTTCATCCGCCATCACGCCGTGGGTGGCGAAAGCCAGTATGCGGTATTGCGATAAGTCGAGTTTTTTGACGCTGGTCTCCGTGGCTTTATCTTGCAGCAAGATCGTGTTTGCTCCGGCCTGCATAATCTTGGCCATGGCTTTGATCTCATCTGCCGATTCCGGCAAGCGGTATTGCCTTCTTAGCATGTCGACGTCGGCGATATCTGCTGATTGGCCTTTGGTGATATCCGAGGTGCTGCGGAACAGTCCAGCCACTTTTAATTTACGTGTCGTAGCACTGTCGTCTTTTAGCAGCGGATCACCAAAGCCGATGAAGGGTTTTTGTGCGGTCTTGGCTTTAGCAAATTGCCGGAAAGCACGGATGGAGCCGACCGATGGCAGCACCGAGATGGCGTAGTGATTGATCAGCCAGTCCACTTGGCGGTAGTCGGCATCGGTCTTAATTTCCGGCGGTTTGCGCGCCACCAACATACTCAGCGGCAAGCTTTGCAGTGGGCCGGCTGGCACCACCATTAAATGTTGGGTGCCTTTGAGATAGGGCAGGGCAGGCGCAAACAATTGTTGGTACAAAGCATGCAGCGTGGCGACATTCACCTTGAGTAGCGGCCCGCTGTCGGGCACTTCGGTCTGGGTACGCAGTTCCTTGATTTGTGTGGCCAGTGCTTTTTGTTGGGCATTCAAGCTGAGGAAGACGGCTTGATCGGGTCGCACCACCCACAACCAGGATTGATCATCGGCTACCGCATACACCAGCATCGCTTCCTGTGGAAGTAGCTGTGCTTGCACTTGGCGCACAGTCAAGGGATCGGGGTGGGTGAGTACTTGGTATGCAGGGAAGCGTTGGTTGAGTTCGGCATCCACCGTGGCAATGTCTTTGCCTAGCTGTACAAGCTCGTCGCGTAGTTGTTGTTCGGCGGCAGTATTGCGCTTGGCGGGTTCTTGGCCGGCTACTTTAACGAGATTGGATTCGGCGGTGCTGCGGCGCTCCACGGCATCTTGTTTGCGCTTGACCAACGCGGCGATGGTATCGTCGCCCGATGCGAAGCGAGCTGCCATTTTAGCTACGGCTGCGCCGGTGCCGGTGGCTTGGGCGAGTTGCGCAAGTTGCAGAGATTCATCGGTAATTTTGTGGCGAGCTCCCTTGTCCCGATTTTGGGCCAGCAGGATCAAGTGTGTATAAAAGCCATCCAGGTTTCTTTTGGCCTCTTGAATTGAGGCTTCGTCGGTGCCACCAGTAATGATGCGTTGACGATAGATAGCGCTGGCTTTTCGCGCGAAGGGTAAAGCTGTACCGTATTGATGTTTAACTTTATACAAATTAGCCAAATTGTTTAGGCTGTTTGCTAGATCGGGATGATTCGATCCCAGGGTTTTCTCTTGAATCGCAATCGCCTTTTTGTATAACGACTCGGCCTGGGCATATTGGCCTTGGGTGTTATAGATCGAAGCGAGGTTGCCTAAGCTGACCGCAGTACCGGGATGTTCTAAACCCAGCACTTTCTCATTGATCGTCAACGCCCGTTTGTACAGTGGCTCGGCCTGTGTGTATTGGCCTTGGGTGCTATAGAGTGCGGCGAGGTTGTTCAGGCTGTTTGCCACATAGGGATGATCCCCTCCCAGAGCCTTTTCTATAATCGCTAGTGTTTGCTTGAATAGTGGTTCGGCTTGGTCGTATTGACCTTGGGCTTTGTAGAGACCAGCAAGGTTGCTAAGGCTGATCGCTGTATCGGGATGGTCCGATCCTTGCGCTTTTTCTGTTATCGCTAGCGCACGCTTGTACAGTGGCTCGGCCTGCGTGTATTGCCCTCGGGTGTGATAGAGCGCGGCGAGGTTGTTCAGGCAGGTTGCTACATAGGGATGCGCTGTTCCCAGAGCCTTTTCTATAATCGCCAGCGTTTGCTTGTATAGTGGTTCGGCCTGGTCGTATTGACCTTGGGCTTCGTAGAGATCGGCGAGGTTACTTAGGCTGATTGCTGTATCGGGATGGTCCGATCCTAGCGCCTTTTCTCTTATCGTCAACGCCCGTTTGTACAGTGGTTCGGCTTGGGCATATTGGCCTAGGTGTTTATAAAGCGAAGCGAGGTTATTTAGGCTGGATGCCACCTTTGGATGTTCTGATCCCAGTGTTTTTTCTCTAATTGCCAGTGAACGTATGAATAGCGGCTCAGCTTGGGCGTATAGACCTTGGGTGGAGTAAAGTCCAGCGAGGTTATTCAGGCTGGTCGCCGTACCGGGATGGTCTGATCCGAGTGTTTTCTCATTAATCGCCAACGCCCGCTTGTAAAGTGGTTCGGCTTGGGTATATAGGCTCTGGGCTACATAAACCAAAGCGAGGTTGTTGAGACTGATTGCTAAATCGGGATCATCGGAACCCAAGATTTTCTCATCGATCGCCAGACTCCGCTGGTACAGTCGCTCGGCCTCAGGGTATAGACCTTGGTCTGAGTAAAGTCCAGCGAGGTTGTTTAGGCTGGTCGCCACATCGGGATGCTCCAATCCCAATGCCTTTTCCTTTATTAACAAAGCCCGCTTGTAAAGCGGCTCGGCTTGAGCGTATTGCCCTTGAGCTTTGTAGATCAATGCGAGGCTGTTTAGGCTGGTTGACACAGCGGGATACTCAGGCCCAACTTGTTGCTCCGCTAACTTGAGCGCTTTCTGCGCGTGCACTACCGCATCGGCGTAATTACCGGCTTCATATAATTTAACAGCATCCTGATTCAGTTTTTCCCATTCGTTGCTTGTGCCCTGGGCATACGTTTGGGGCGCATTCAGACAAACGGACATTACTACCACAAGCAACTGCTTAGATATTTTCATGATCAAATTTTTCCTATGGGGCCAGATTCTATCAATACTGCTGAGAACAATCCCCCGAAAGTTTTGTGGGAGTTCGCTGATAGTGGTGAGCTAATTAATGCCGCGCACCGGTGACCAAAGGGCGCTCAGCGAGTTTCGAAAATTCGCATAGCGCCCAGTACTTTTATTTTTAGCGGCAGTTGTTAATTCGTCTGTGTACGCTGACTCAACACGGCGTCGAGCAAGTCGGCATGAATTAAATGCTGATCGGTGTTTCGATTACCGGAATTGAGTTGCAATGTAAGTATTTTGTGTTGCTTGTTTACGCGAATAGTTG
>JAHECG010000129.1 GCA_024641855.1 Betaproteobacteria bacterium
TGCTCAAGGCCTGCGTGCGACTGACTTCGGTGCGCGCACGATCCAAGGCTTGCTCGGAAATAAAATTTACTTTGCGTAAAGACTCGGTGCGTTGTAGTTCTTGCTGTGCCAACGTGGCTTGTGTTTCGGCAGCGCGTGCATTTTCCACCGCGGCGGATACTGCTGCCTGCGCGCCATTGAGTTGGGCCTGCATTTGCGCCCGCGAACGTGGATCGAGTGCATCCGAGCGCGCCGGTTCCAGTTGCGCCAACACTTGGCTCGCCTGAATGGTATCGCCGACATGCAGATCGATCCGTCGAGCATACCCGGCGACCGGTGCGGAAATCACATAACGCTCCATCACCCGTGTCTTGCCTTCTTCTTCGATCGTTACCGCCAGAGGGCCCTTTGTGGCTGCAACGGCATCGACTTCAATGGCGCGTGGATAAAATCCATAGAACAGGCCGGCCAAGATCACGAGGGCGAGGAGGGTCATACCAATGCGTGGGCGTAATTGCATAAATGCGTGTATCCGATATTGCTGTTAGTGTTAATGCTCTACTCGCGCGTTTTCAAGACCGCGACCAAGTCCAACTGCCCGAGCTTGCGCCAAATCAAGTAGCCCGACAAGAGTGCCGAGACCAAAATTACCGTGGCACCCATCGCGTAGTTGCTCGGATGTAAAACCAGCGGCAGGCGATATAAATCGCTTTCAAACGCGCGCACCAAGATGCTGACTAAACCCACGCCCAATAGAAATCCGACCGGGATTGCCGCTAGCGAGAGCAGGGTCAACTCACCTAGCAAGATATAGGCGATTTCGCCTTGCGTGAAGCCTAGCACACGCAAGCTCGCTAACTCGCGTCCACGCTCCGAAAGTGCGATGCGCGCACTGTTGTACACCACGCCAAAGCCGATGCTGGCAGCGAGCAAGCTGGCAACCATGTTATAGAACAGTACAAATTCGCCGATGGTAGCGTAGAAGCTTTTGATGGCTGCAGAATTGGCGACTTGGCCTAGTACTTGCGGGCGCTGGTGCAGTTTGTCGTAGACCGATGCCTCTGTGCCGGGCGTCAGCGCCAAGTACGCGCCGGACACGACCGGTCCTTCTTGCATCAACGCATTCAAGGAATCTTGTTGCATGTATGCCGAAACGCCCAAGTACTGTTGCGTAATGCCGAGCACCGGTACTTGCAACACGGGGCGACTGCCTTCCAACACTTCGACGGTCAGCATGTCACCGGGTTTCACATGCAGAATATTTTTGGCAAGATGATCAGTCAGCACGATGCCGCCCGGCGGTACGGCGATTGGCTGTAACTGGCGGTCGAGTGAGCGATGTAGTTGGCCTTCCGGCTGAATGCCATAGATGATGCTGCGGTAGCGATAATGTTGAAATCGCAAAACCGCCGGCACGTCACGAAAGCCTTCGACATGCGTCACACCGGGTAGCGCAGCCAGTTCATGCAAGGCGCGTCCTGAAGTCTGTTCAATAAAAGCCAGCGCCAGATCCTCACGTGAAGCCTGGCGAAATTGTACGTCTACCATGAAATCGATCGCGCCCTTTTGATAATTGCCGACCATCATCAAAGCGCAAGCGCAGGAAATACCGAGGACCGTCAGCAGTGACTTTATTGGACGGCGTTCGATATGGCGCAAAATCATGCGCGAAGGTGCGGCAAACCAACGTTGTAAGCCGATGCGCTCCGCCAGGGTCGTTTGATAAATCACCGGCATTTCTGGGCGCATGCCTTCGGCGGGCGGCAGGCGTACGGCGCGCGCCACTGAAAACAGTGTACCGCTGATCGCTGCGGTCAGCGCGATTGTGGTTGAGATCAGGAGCAAACGTGCATTGATGTGGTAATCGAGATAGGGAAAGCGGAAGGTGGTTTCCATGTAGACATTGGATAAACCTTGGCCGAACCAAGCACCCAAGGCAACGCCGGCTACCACACCCAACAGTACCATCAGCATCACCAATTTCACATAGTGCCAAGAGATAGCCAGATAGGTATAACCGAAGGCCTTGAGGGTTGCGATCTGCTCGCGCTGCAGCGCAATCAGGCGACTCACCACGACATTCAATAAAAATGCCGCCACGCCGAGAAAGATCGCCGGAAAGATGGTCGCGGTGGTTTGCAATTGTTTCAACTCTTCCGACAGAAAACGATTGGAGAATTGATCTTTACGTGGGTAGGCGCCGGTACCGCCATATGTGGCTAATATCGTATCGGCACGGTCGATCACTTCTTGGGCGGGTACGCCAGGCGCTAACGTCAACGTGGCATTGTTAAAGGCTCCGGTCATGTCATAGGCGGCGGCCAGCGCATTGCGCCCCATCCACACCACGCCATAGCGCTTGAAATCGGGAAACATTGCGCCGGGTGCAATTTGATAGACATACTCAGGTGAAACCGCGACACCGACGATAGTCAGTAGTTTGCGTTTGCCATTAATGATGGCGCCGAATTTATCGCCGGGTTGCAGATGGTGGGCATCGGCAAAGGTGTCAGACAAGACGGCTTCATCGACGCTATAGGGCTGCACCCAACGTCCGCGCCGCAAGTACAAGTGATTGAGTTGCGGCTCACCACTATCTGGCACTGACAGCAGCAGACCCGTGATCGGATCGGTAAAGCCCTCGACTTCGAGTTTCACGCCCGCCACCACCCGTGTTTCCAAATTGGCGACACCGGGAATGGCGCGCAGGCGTTCGGAGATGGATTCGGGGGCACGCTTGAGATTGATGAATACATCGGCGAAACGATATTCGCGGTAGAAACGATCGCGTGTCGTGACCAGCGAATCGTAGGTTGAGAGCGACATCACTAGGGTGGCCACACCCCCCATGATCACGGCGGCAATCGCCAGGGCTTGGCCACGCAGGTGCCACAGGTCGCGGAGTAGTTTTAGATTGAGGGCGCGCATGGTTTTTAGATGTTGCCCTCTCCCCCGGCCCCTCTCCCACGTGGTGGGAGAGGGGAGAAGAAACCCTTTTTCCTTGTTCGCGGTGGGTGGTGAAGTCCCCTCTCCCCGAATCCGGGGAGAGGGCTAGGGAGAGGGGGAGAATTCGCGTGAGTCGTCATCATGATTTACCAAGATAGCTCACGCGCGGCTTTCTTCGTGTCGTTGACTTGAATATCGGCGATATGTCCATCCGATAAACGAATCACGCGGTCCGCCATATCGGCGATGCCGGCGTTGTGGGTAATCAGTACCGTCAAGGTGCCGAGTTCGCGATTCACCTTTTCTAGCACTTCCAGCACCACGACGCCGGTGGTCGAATCGAGCGCGCCGGTTGGTTCGTCGCACAACAAAACGGCGGGATTTTTAGCGACAGCACGAGCAATCGCTACGCGCTGTTGCTCGCCACCGGAGAGTTGCGCCGGAAAGTGATCCAAGCGCTCACCCAATCCGACCAAGCGCAAGGCCTCTTCCGGCTTCATGGGGGCGGTGGAGATTTCGGTCACCGCTGCTACGTTCTCACGCGCGGTCAGGCTGGGAATCAAATTGTAAAACTGAAACACAAAGCCTACATGCTCACGCCGGAAACGTGTCAGTTCGGCTTCAGTCGCACCGGTCAGTTTGTGATCGAGGTAACGGACTTCGCCGCTGGTAGGGACATCCAGCCCACCCAGGATATTGAGCAGGGTTGATTTGCCGCTGCCCGAAGGCCCCAGCAGTACCACCAGTTCACCGGAATATAATTCCAGATCGATGCCACGCAGGGCCTGCACTTCTACCTCGCCCATGCGATAAATCTTAGCGAGCTGGTGTGCGACGAAGATCGGTGTGCCGTTGGTCATAGTGCCTACGCTGCGTTAAACAGGGTTAGCTAAAGCATAGATTGAGGAACGCCTTAGCGCACACTGCTATACTGCCCCTATGAGCGAATTGAAACAAGAGACGCCTGAACCCATCATCCGCTTCGAACAAGTCCACAAATGGTTTGGCGCTTTACATGTGTTGGACGACATCAATCTCAACGTAATGTCGGGTGAAGTGGTGGTGGTGTGTGGCCCCTCCGGTTCCGGTAAATCGACGCTGGTGCGCGTAGTCAATCGATTGGAGCCGATCCAGCAAGGGCGCTTGATCGTGGATGGCCAGGATGTGCATGCGTCTCGTGCTGACCTCAATCGCTTGCGTACCGAAGTGGGTTTCGTGTTCCAGCAATTCAATCTGTATCCGCATCTCAGCGTGCTGCGCAATATCACCCTGGCACCGATCAAGGTACGTCAATTGGCAGTCGCGGAGGCGGAACAGCGCGCACTGGCTTTGCTGGAGCGTGTCGGCCTGGCGGATAAACGCGACGCCTATCCGAGCCAGCTTTCCGGCGGTCAGCAGCAGCGCGTCGCCATTGCCCGCGCGCTCGCCATGCAACCGAAAATCATGTTATTCGATGAACCCACGTCGGCGCTTGATCCGGAAATGATCGGCGAAGTGCTGGCGGTGATGCAAGACTTGGCGCGCGACGGCATGACCATGATGGTGGTGACGCATGAGATGGGTTTTGCGCGCGAGGTTGCGCATCGTGTGGTATTCATGGATCAAGGTCGCATCGTGGAGACTGCCGCGCCGGAAAAATTCTTCCAAGCGCCCGAACATCCGCGCGCACAGCAATTCTTGAAGCAGGTTTTATCGCCCATGCATTGAATGCAATTTAGTTTTATACAATAGGCCAAAGGCCAAGCCACAATAAAGGAGAACCCATGCAGAACTACAAACTCTGGATCGTCACGTTTGTCTTGGCGTTATTCAATTTAACCGTCTCACAAGCTGATACCTTGGCCTATATCAAAGCCAAAGGCGCTTTGGTGGTGGGCGTTAAAGATAGCTTGCCGCCTTTTGGTT
>JAHECG010000061.1:0-6329 GCA_024641855.1 Betaproteobacteria bacterium
CTCAAGCCAAGCTTGCTGGCGGTCGCGGCGGTCAATAGCCCGATGCAATGCATGATGAAAGAAGTCTGCGCGCAGTGCTTGTGCCGGCATGTTGATGCTAAGACGGGTGAGGCTACGAAGTTCGTCTTCTCATGCTTCAATCAGCATCAGCCTTTGTTCGATCTCGACTTCGCCAACCTGCAAGCGCGGCAAGGGCAGAACAGCGTGCAAGAAAAAATTTCGAGTGCTTGGTTAGGTTATGTGAGTGCTGGGGAGGCTAGTGTAAAAGTGGAGTCGACTAAACCGCTGCCGGATGTGGCGGCGCATTAGTTGTTTTATTTAGGCAACCGACATCTGATGATTTGAGTTGATTTGTCTGCTTTAGATAAGTTATCGAAGGTGCGCTACCGACACTAAGGCGACTGTCGTGGTTTTAGGAAGCAGCCATTCACAGAGCCAAATCCACAAACAAAAACAGCGGCACATTGGCCGCCGTTTTCATGAAGAATCACTGTAAAATTTTTCAACAACGCCCTTCGGGCGTCCCCTCAAAGCCACAGCAACACCGTGGGGGTTTCCCTCCACACCCCCGAAAGGGCCGAAGCGCTCGAATTACCGAAGCGCCAACCGCCGCCGTGATACGCCCACTAAGCCGAGCAGGCCAATCCCGACCAGCAGCTCGCTGCCCGGCTCCGGGACGGCGGCGGGGACGGGGGCTTGTCCAGAGCGCACAGCCCACAGGAAAGGATTGTCGAAGTACGCAAAGAAGGGTTGCTTGATGCCGCCGTTGAAGTCGAACTCCCACGCTTCGAACTGTCTCCCTGACGGAGTGGACCAGTAGAAGTCGGACTGGATGTTGCTGAACAGGGTGTAGTTGTCGTTGTGCGTGACGGAAATGTTGGAACCCGCTACACCGCCCAGTTCGTTATAGAACAGGTGGCCCAACTCGTTGTCGGTGCAGTTGGCGTAGCGACAAGTACCACTGGTGGTGGGCAAACGCCAGTCATGGTAGCCCAGGTAGTTGGCGGCGTTTATGCCGTCGAGCCATCTTTGGGCGGTGTACCAGTCCGTCGAGCCATTTTTGTTGAATCCGCTTTCATAGGTCTTGTCGCTAAATGTGCGTCCGCCTACGCCAAAGGTGTTAGTCGCGGCTAAGTTGGCATTGCTTAACCAGTAAATATTTAGATCAGAGTCGAAAACGGTGTTTCCGCCATCACTTGCAATCAGTGAAGCATTGGCTCCTGTAACAGTGAGCAGGCCAAGGCTGAGAGTGACGGCGGTAATCAAGGTGCGGGTTTTCATAGTGTAATTTCCTGGTTGTTTTTAAATGTGTTATTTCGGTTAAATTACAGATTTACGACGTGCTACGCTCACTAAGCCCAGCAGGTCAGCTATAGTTTTTTCTTGATGCGCTCACGTACTTATTACAAGGTAATGAAATGATGAGGCTTTCTCGATAAATTTGGCATCACCTAATCAGGTGAGAGAGGTAGAACAGGCTTGGCCAGCGTGGACGCAGAGTGCGTCAGGCCAATTTTCCCAACCAAAGCGCAGTCAGCGCAGGGCGGTTGTTGACGCCGAACTTGCGATAGATGGACTTGACGTGGGTGTGGGTGGTGTTGTGGCTGTGTCCCATTGAGTCTGCGATCTGCTTTTCCGTTTGTCCACCGAGAATCGCCAGCAATATGTTTCGTTCGGTGGGTGTCAGGGGCGCATCAGCAATGAGCAGACCGTGGCTGAGCAGTTGCTGCCGATGAAACCACTTCAGGCCACGCATGGCCAGGGCAAACGGCTCCTTCAGGTCTGCGGTAAAGCGCGGGGTGATCAGATCGCGGTAAATAAGGGCGTAAACCCTGACATCCTCATTAATCGCTATACGCGCCGACAGGTGATCTGCATGACCAATATCCAGATAGTGGCGACGATAATGTTCACCCGCAAACCATTCAGGAGGAAGCGATTCAAACAAGTGTCTGATGAGAAAAGGATCGTCCCCTGCCGCAGCGGTAATATACGAGATGTCTACTTCTGGCGGCAGTTTTGCGTCGCGCACTGTATCAAGCGCGTCATCGACAATTTCCGGTGGCTGATGCAGGTAATGCTCAAAGCGCGGTCGCCAGCCGTTAAACACATCACTTGGCTTTTTGGTCGGCAGACGCACGAGAACAGCCCAACAGGCATTTTGCGCATTGAAGATGGCACACAGTCCGGATAGCAGATGCCTGACGGCGGCATCTCCCTGTTCGGTATGTATGCTGCCCAGCTCGTCCCATAGTTCGTAAATTTTTTCAGTGTGGTTGTTCATGATTCAGATGCGCTGAGCTTGTCCGTGCGCTATTTTTTGCCTCAGCGATTTCCAAATAGATAAGTTAAGGTTACTTGCGGATGAAGTGCCAGGCAAATTGAAGCGTTCCGGATCAGGTTGGTGTTGTTACTGGCGTCGGAATCACCGCAATAAGCAGGCCAGGCTGTATGTGAATATATTAGCACTTTGGCATTGTTGTTTTTTCTTATTCTCGAGTGGAAATAAGGGAATGGGAAATATGGACAAAGCGTAAGATTCGTCGACAAGAACTGGGGGAAGGAGAGAAAGACCGCTTGGCAGAAAACTTCTGCCCGCACACCAACGGCGATGGAGACTGCTTCGGCAGGAGTTAGCTGCCGTTCAACTTCGTTATATTTTGAGCTGCTCTATGACGGTTATGGTCGCATGCAGTCCGAAAGGGGCAAAAAATCATGGCCGATAGCAGCCCTTCAGTTATGGATGAGGCGCATGGATTACGGACCAACTTTAATTCGCTGGTTTAGAAATATTCAAATACATGGCCCACGCCAAGCCGCCACCAATCAAACAACCCAGCATGCCGAGCGCCAGCAGCAGTGGCGAGTGCGCCAACCAAGGCGATAAGATGCCTGCGGCCAAGGCGCTGCCCAGGGTATGGATCACGCCTTGCAGCGATGACACCATGCCGCGATTGCGTGGATACAGTTCTAAATTCAGCAGTGAAATACTCGGCATGGCCAAGGACATGCCGGTGCCGTAGAGCATGACCAGCAGCACGGCCCAGGGCAAGCCGGGTGGTGTTAGCAGGTTATACAACACGTTCAGCAGCGCACCGGCGAAAGAGATCATCAAGGCATAGCGCACCGTGTCGCGCAGCGAACACTTGCCGGCCAGTCGGCCGGAAATAAAAGCGCCCAGTACGATGCCCGACACCGCCGGTATGAACAGCCAGCCGAATTGATGTTCGCCCAAATGCAGATGCTGGATGACGAATACCGGTGCCGAGGCGATGTATAAAAAGAAGCCGGCGAAATTTAACGCGACCGCCAGCGATAACCACTGAAATTCCGGATGTGAGCCGACTTTGCGATAGTTGGCAAATAAGGGTGTGGGGTGAAACGATTCGCGCGCGGTGTGCGGTAGGGTTTCGGGTAAGTAGCGTGCGCATGCCGCAAACAGCGCCGCGCCAAATAAGGCTAAAAAAATGAAAATTGCGCGCCAGCCAAACCAGGTGTGCAGCCAACCGCCGATAATGGGTGCGATGGCCGGTGCGATGCCGAAGATCATGGTGACGCGCGACATCAACTGCTGCGCTTCGGCACCTTCATAGATATCGCGCACCATGGCGCGGCCAATTACGAGCCCAGCCCCAGCGCTGAGACCTTGCACGGCGCGCAAGGCCAATAGTGCGCCGATGTTGGTGGTGAATGCGCAAGCAATCGAAGCGGCGGTATACAGCAGCAGCGAGATCAATACGATGGGACGGCGACCGTAGGCGTCGGACAACGAGCCGTGGAAGAGCATCATCAAAGCGAATGCCACCAGATAGGCGCTCAGGGTTTGTTGTATTTGCAGCGGCGATGCGGCGAGCGCCGCACCCATGGCCGGAAACGATGGCATGTAGGTGTCGATGGAAAACGGGCCGAGGGTGGCCAGCGCGGCCAATAAATATTGCAGCAAATGGGTGTGCTTGGGGACGGGGTGGGTATCGGTGGTCACGGTGTCGGCAATTGTGTAGGTCGGGTTAGCGTAGCGTAGCGTAACCCGACGTGCGGATGTGTCGGGTTACGCCCGTTGGGCTAACCCGACCTACCTGTTTCGCATCGAATTTACTCATGACCAACTCCCTCGAATTCCATCATATTTTCACCCCAATCGGCGGGATATATACCCACTTCGACAAAACGTCGAAAACTGCTGTGTGGCCAATCACCGGGGGCGGCGACATGCTTGTGCTTCACCGGGTTGTAATGAATGTAATCAACATGGCGCGCGAAATCCACTTCGTCCCGCAACGCGTGTTCCCAATAGCGGTGCTGCCAGATTGCTTGCTCCTGTTTGCTTTGGCGCGACTTGTTCGGCGGTGGGCGAATACGAGGATCGCAATGTTTGGTGAACCAAGTCTTGATGAGCCGCCAGCGGGTTGCGAAATCCAGATCGTCAGGCGGTAGGGTCCAGATGCAGTGCAGGTGATCGGGCATGATTACGATGGCGTCGATGTTGAAAGGCCGTTGCTTTTTGATATTAGCGAATGCTGCGCGCAGGGTGTCGACATTCCGTTCGTTATTGAAGATTGCGCGCCTTTTTTCTGTTACCAGGGTAAAGAAAAAGGAGCCTCCGGGGATGAATGCGCGGCGGTATCTCATGGGGTGATTTTAGCGGAATGTCGGGTTACGCCCGTTGGGCTAACCCGACCTATATTTTTTAGTTGGGACGCCGAGTCGTGTAGGTCGGGTTAGCGCAGCGTAACCCGACATTCATTTCCGTGCCTCGAAGCGGCGATACTGAATCGCCTCTGCGATATGCGCGCTTTGAACTAGCTCGGCTCCTGCTAGATCGGCGATGCTGCGTGCTACTTTAAGAATGCGGTGATAGGCGCGCGCCGAGAGATTGAAGCGGCTGATGGCTTGCTTGAGCAGGCTCTCACCGCTGGCATCCGGGGCGCAGTAGCGGTCGATTTCTTTGCTGTCCAAAAGATTGTTCGGCTTGCCTTGGCGTACGAGTTGTCTTTCGCGTGCGGCTTGTACCCGCGCTTGAATCACGTGGGATTCTTCTCCGGTTGCTGCAGCGGTGAGTTCGTTTTGCGGCAAGGCGGGCACTTCGATTTGCAAATCGATGCGGTCCAATAACGGGCCAGAAATTTTCGAGCGATAGCGCGCCACTTGATCCGGCGTGCAGCGGCAGCGTCCGGAAGGATCGCTGAGATAGCCGCAAGGACAGGGATTCATGGCGGCGATGAGTTGAAAGCGTGCCGGGTATTCGGCTTGTTGCGCTGCGCGTGAAATGTGGATGCGGCCAGATTCCAAGGGTTCGCGCAATACTTCCAATACTTTTCGATCGAACTCTGGCAACTCATCCAAAAAAAGCACACCGTTATGCGCGAGTGAAATTTCACCGGGCTTGGCTTGGCTACCGCCTCCAACTAAGGCAACGGCAGACGCCGTGTGATGAGGTGAACGATAGGGGCGGCGTTGCCATTGCTCCAATTTGAAGCCACTCGTACCCAGCGATTGCAGTGCCGCAGATTCCAGCGCTTCAGCTTGCGTCATGGTGGGCAAGATGCCGGACAGTCGCGCGGCAAGCATGGATTTTCCAGTGCCGGGCGGCCCGCTCATCAGCACGCTATGGCCACCGGCCGCGGCAACTTCGAGGGCGCGCTTGGCGTGGGTTTGGCCTTTAACTTCAGAAAAATCCGGGTAGGCGATTGGCGCAACGATGGCTTCTGCATCGAAGCGTTGCAAGGCATCGCCGCCGGCAAAGTGCGCGCAAACTTGTAATAGGCTATCCGCTGGATAAACTCGCGCTTCACTCACCAGCGCAGCTTCAGCCGCATTTTCTTGCGGCAAAATAAAGGCGCGGCCATGGTGTGCGGCCTTGTAAGTCATGGCGAGTGCGCCTCTGACTCGGCGCAGTTGGCCGGTTAAAGCCAACTCACCAGCGAATTCATATTGATCGAGTTTGTCGCCGGGAATTTGCCCGGAGGCGGCGAGGATGCCGAGCGCAATCGGTAAGTCGTAGCGTCCGCCTTCTTTGGGTAAATCGGCGGGCGCGAGATTGACGGTGATGCGCCGCGCAGGGAATTCGAAACGCGCATTGAGTAAAGCGGCGCGTACGCGATCACGCGCTTCTTTAACTTCAGCCTCAGGTAGGCCGACGATAGTGAACGCAGGCAAGCCATTGGCCAGATGCGTTTCCACCGTCACCAATGGCGCATCCATGCCGGATAGCGCGCGGCTGTAGAGAACAGCTAAGCTCATTCAGAAGTGGTCAAACTTCAGACGAAGGTGTGACGGATGCTTGCTCCAACTTTGCCACTGTGGCTTCCAGCGCCTCCAACTTTTCGCGA
>JAHECG010000061.1:6429-17139 GCA_024641855.1 Betaproteobacteria bacterium
AGCGCGCGGCTGTAGAGAACAGCTAAGCTCATTCAGAAGTGGTCAAACTTCAGACGAAGGTGTGACGGATGCTTGCTCCAACTTTGCCACTGTGGCTTCCAGCGCCTCCAACTTTTCGCGAGTACGCAGCAACACCGCTTGCTGTACATCGAATTCTTCACGCGTCACTAAATCCAGCTTGGCGAACACGCTTTGCAACACGGCGCGCAGATTCTTTTCGATATCGGCTGCTGGCGATTGTCCCAACACGTCTTTGAGCTTGGATGAAACTTCTTCGATGATTTTTTGATTCAGCATGACGCCTCTTGAATGCAGGGAAAGGAGAAGGGCTTAGTTTAACAAATCCCGGCGCTTACAACCGTTTGGCATTTTTTCGTGCATTCGTTGAAGGAAAGCCCTGCTTTGGTGCGTCACGATTATGAGGCGCACCATAGAAGCGCGCACGCATTGGGATAAAAACGCCAAGCATTTGTAAGTTGTTGATATAGAGGTAAAAGCAAACTGGCACGCTCTATGCTCTATGAGCAGTGCAGACTTTTTTTGTAACTTTTTATAAGGGGATTCACATGCTTAAACTCAAACCAATCGCGCTACTTGTTAGCTTTGCTGTTGTCGGCCTTAGCGCTCCAACCTTTGCTGCGGATGCACCTGCATCGCCACATACCTTTACCGCCAATGTTGGCTTGTATAGCCAGTACGTGTTCCGCGGCTTGACGCAAACGAATCAAGACCCGGCGATTCAAGGTGGTTTCGATTATTCACACGCCAGTGGTTTCTATCTAGGTACCTGGGCGTCAAATATCAGTTGGTTACGTGACAACGCTTCGTACGCTAATGGCGGAAACGTGGAGATTGATTTGTACGGTGGTTTCAAAGGTAGTGTTGGTGATTTTGGTTACGACGTTGGTTTGTTGCAGTATTACTACCCAGGGGATGCGGCCGCTACGTTTGTTAAAGCGAATACCTTAGAGGCTTATGTCGCAGGTAGCTGGAAATGGTTCTCGTTGAAATACTCACACGCCCTAAGCAATAAAGTGTTTGGGGTCACCGATGCGCGCGGCACTTATTACTTGGATTTATCGGCTAGTGTACCCGTTGCAGATACCGGCCTTACACTCGGCGCACATTATGGGACGCAAGAGTTTGATGGGAATAGCGGCACTAACGACAACTTGTATTCCTATGACGACTGGAAAGTCAGCGCCTCTTACGATTTAGGGAAAGCATCCAAGACATTTGACGGTGTGACGGTTGGTATTGCTTATACCGATACCAACGCCAAAGCATCTGGTTACACCATTCTCAACAAGAATATCGGCAAGAGCCAAACCACCGTTTGGATTTCCAAATCCTTCTAAACGAAAGGCAGGAACGTTATGAAATTCGTTACCGCAATCATTAAACCGTTCAAGCTGGACGAGGTGCGTGAAGCGCTTTCCACCATTGGTGTGCAAGGCGTGACCGTGACTGAAGTCAAAGGTTTTGGACGGCAAAAGGGCCACACCGAACTCTATCGCGGCGCAGAGTATGTGGTGGATTTTCTACCCAAAGTGAAGATCGAAGTGGCGATCAAAGCCGATATGTTGGACCAGGTGCTCGAAGCGATCACCAAATCCGCCAATACCGGAAAAATCGGCGACGGCAAAATTTTTGTCTTCGATCTCGGCCAAGTCATACGCATCCGTACCGGTGAATCCGGTCCGGAAGCGCTATAAGGAGAACATCATGAAGTATTGGATAGCAATGCTCGCGCTGCTGGGGACTGTTGGAATGGCAAGCCCTGTGATGGCGGAAGATCAGCCAGCGGCTGCCGCACCCGCTGCGACCGCTCCTGCATCGACCGAACCGGCTGCCGCTGCTCCTGCGCCAGCTGCTCCGGCCCCTGCTGAGGCTGCACCCGCTGCTGCTGCACCAACGCCACAAAAACTGGATACCGGTAACACGGCTTGGATGCTGACCTCCACTGCCTTGGTGCTGTTCATGACCATCCCGGGTTTGGCTTTGTTCTACGGCGGTATGGTGCGTAAGAAAAACGTGCTGGCCACAATGATGCAAAGCTTTGCGATTACCGCGTTGATTACCGTGCTGTGGATGGTGGCGGGTTATAGCATCGCGTTCCAGGAAGGCACGCCGTACTTTGGTGGTTTGGGTCGGTTCTTCCTGAATGGGATGGGATTGAATGCGATGTCCGGTTCGGACGGCGCGAACATTCCTGAGTCGGTTTTTATGACCTTCCAAATGACCTTCGCGATTATTACGCCAGCCCTGATCACCGGTGCCTTTGCCGATCGCATGAAGTTCTCCGCGATGTTGTGGTTTATGGCGATTTGGTCCTTGGTCGTGTACTCCCCAGTTGCGCACTGGGTCTGGGGTCCGCATGGCTGGTTGGCTGACAAAGGCGTGTTGGACTATGCCGGCGGCACCGTGGTGCACATCAATGCGGGTATTGCCGGTCTGGTTGCAGCCTTGGTCTTGGGCAAGCGTGTTGGCTTCGGCAAAGAAGCGATGGCGCCGCACAACCTGGTCTTGACCGTGATTGGTGCTGCGATGCTGTGGGTGGGCTGGTTCGGCTTCAACGCCGGCTCTGCTGTGGCTGCTGACGGTCGTGCCGGTATGGCGATGGCCGTCACGCAAATCGCAACCGCTGCCGCCGCATTGGCTTGGATGTTTGCTGAGTGGATTTCCAAAGGCAAACCCAGCGTTCTCGGCATTGCTTCCGGTGCGGTTGCTGGTCTGGTCGCGATTACCCCGGCTTCCGGTTTCGTGGGCCCAACGGGCGCGCTGATCATCGGTCTTGTGGCAGGTGTGGTGTGTTTCTGGGGCGCGACATCGCTCAAGCATATGATGGGCTATGACGATTCTCTCGATGCCTTTGGTGTACACGGCATCGGCGGTATTGTCGGCGCATTGCTCACCGGTTTGCTGGCTGTTAAGGAAATCGGTGGGGCTGACGGCAGCGTCATGACGCAGTTGATCGGTGTGGGCGCGACGGTGATCTACGGCGGTGTTGCAACCTTCATCATCCTCAAAGTGATTGATATGACCATCGGTCTACGAGTGTCTGAAGAGCAAGAGCGTGAAGGTCTGGACGTTGCCTTGCACGGTGAGCGTGTGGAATAACACTTCTACAACTGACCAAATAAAAGGGGCGCCTGCGGGCGCCCCTTTTTTTACCCGCAGAAATCAAAATAGCGTTATACAAACACTTCGACCGCGATCTCGCGCAGCTTGGGTACGGATAATTCCGCCGCGTTGGCAAAACCTAAATTGCGTTTGAGTCGATCGGGCGCGCTACGGCCACGGCAGCCATGTTGCGGATCGGCTTCGATGGCTTCGATCATGCCTTCAAGTAATTTGGCGCGATCCTGTTTGCGGCCGGTGAGCCATTCCTGAATATCCATCACCTCATCGGCGATTTCGGTGGCGAGTGCGCGATGCTTGGCCCAAAGATCGCCCACGTTGCCACCGCTCTCGATGCCGGCGATGTTGGTGGTCAGGATGTAAACATTTTTACGTACTAATTCGTAGAGTAATTTATCGCTGCTCTCGACGCTGCGCGCGGGAATATCGATGGCGCTGAGTGCGGCACAAATGAGTTGCGCATGAGGCCCATGCACTGGTGTTGGTATCAGGGGTTTGCTATCGCTGCCCTTCTTTTTTTCGAACCATACCGAAGCAACAGTGGGATTGCTGAGTTGATGTGCTTCCCAGTCGCGCGGTAATAGTTCGTTCTGAATCAAAACGATCCGATCGCGCCAGGCGCCAGGTAAAGCGGCCAGTACAGCGTGCAGGTCGGGTTCAGCCACGGCAACTAAAACACAGTGCGGCTGCGGATGGGTAGCGGCAATGGCCGGCATGTCGTCGTTGCGGTTCACCGGCACGATCTGGCAGCCGATGCGCAATAGTCCACCGGCAAATACGCGACCTAATTGCCCTAACCCAATAATGACGACTGTGCGCATATTCTCTCCAATTAAAGGCGGTATCTTAGCAATAACCGCATCATTTGCATTGCCTTATAAAATTCGTTAGCTATAACAGCATAGTGTGCTCAAGCGTTTGTGGGGCTTTTATGGCAATGCTGAGTTTGTTTGAATGCGCTACAATCAGCGCACTTTCCCGCCTAGACTAAACCATGGTTCCTCATCTAACGACCGCATTGACCGGCCCCCTACACGACATCGAAAAACGCACCTTGGATGCGATGCCGAGAATCGAGCATTGGTTCCGTTCGCAATGGCAAGAAAATAGCGTGCCGTTTTATTGCTCGGTCGACTTGCGCAATGCTGGTTTCAAGCTGGCGCCGGTGGACACCAATTTGTTCCCGGGCGGATTCAATAATCTTAATCCACATTTTTTGCCGCTGTGCGTGTTGGCGGCGCAATCGGCGGTGGAGAAAATCTGCCCTGAAGCGCAACGCTTTTTGCTGATTCCCGAGAATCACACGCGCAATATGTTCTATCTGCAAAATGTGGCGGCACTCCGCTACATCTTGCATCAGGCCGGACTGAATGTGCGTATCGGTACGCTGTTGCCCGAGATCACCGCGCCAACCAGCATTGATTTGCCGAGTGGCGAAAAGTTGGTTTTGGAGCCGATCATCCGTGAAGGTCGTCGGATCAAGCTGGAAGGTTTCGATCCTTGCGCCATTATTCTGAATAACGACCTGACGGCGGGGATACCCGAAATACTGCAAGGGCTGAATCAACCGATTATCCCGCCCTTGCATGCGGGTTGGTGCACGCGGCTCAAATCCAATCATTTTGCCGCTTATAACGAAGTCGCCGAAAAATTTGCGGCTTTGATCGGTATCGATCCTTGGATCATCAATCCCTATTTTGAAACTTGTAGCAAGGTCAATTTTCAAGCGCGGGAAGGTGAAGATTGTCTGGCAGGGCATGTCGCCGAGATGCTCGATTCGATCCGCGCCAAATATAAAGAGCATGGCGTCAGCGAAGATCCTTTTGTTATTGTCAAAGCCGATGCCGGGACATACGGCATGGGGATCATGACCGCGAAATCGCCCGATGATGTGCGCGAACTGAATCGTAAGCAACGCAATAAGATGTCAGTGATCAAAGAGGGTTTGCAAGTCTCGAACGTCATCATCCAAGAGGGTGTCTACACCTTTGAGAGCATCAATGCCGCCGTGGCAGAACCCGTGGTGTATATGATGGATCGTTTCGTGGTCGGTGGTTTTTATCGCGTCCATACCAGTCGTGGTGTGGATGAAAATCTCAACGCGCCGGGCATGCATTTCGTGCCGCAGGCATTTGAAACGCCGTGTTCCATGCCGGATTGCGATGGTCGCCCGGATGCGCCGCCGAATCGCTTTTACACCTATGGCGTGGTGGCGCGTTTGGCGCTGCTTGCGGCATCCCTAGAGCTATCGCGCACCGATCCGCTGAATGCGGAAATCGTCGCCGCTTAGCCGCACATAGAAACGGGAGCCGATGCGTCTCGCCCTTATTCTCGACCCGCTCGAGCACATCAAAACCTATAAAGACACGAGTTTCGCCATCATGCGCGAAGCGGCCAAGCGCGGCCACGAACTAACGGTGATGCAGCAAGGTGATGTGGTGCTGCAATCCGGGCAAGTCGTGGCGTATGGCCGCCGTTTAGAAATGCGTCAGCATGACCATGCTTGGTATGTGTTGAACGAACCGGTCATCGAGCCGCTGAGCGCATTCGATGCAGTACTGATGCGCAAGGATCCGCCGTTCGACATGGAGTATGTGATCAGCACTTATTTGCTGGAGTTGGCCGAAGCGCAAGGCGCGCGCATTTTAAACAAGCCGGCTGCAATACGCGATTACAACGAAAAGTTGGCCATCGCCAAATTTCCGCAATTCATGGCGCCGACCTTGGTGACGCGGCAACCGGAGTTGATTCGCGCTTTCATCGGCGAGCATCGCGATGTGATCGTCAAGCCGTTGGATTCGATGGGCGGAGCGGGAATTTTCCGCATCACGGATGCCGACCCGAATTTAAACGTCATTCTGGAAACGGTGACGGTACTCGGTAGTCGTACCATCATGGCGCAGCGCTATATCCCGGAAATTGCGCAGGGCGATAAGCGTATTTTGATCATCGATGGCGTGGTTGCGCCGTTTGCCTTGGCGCGCATTCCTAAAGCGGGCGAGACGCGGGGTAATTTAGCGGCTGGCGGCAAAGGCGTGGCGCAAGCCTTGACGGCACGGGATCGTGAGATCGCGACGGCACTCGGCCCAACGCTGCAAGCGGCGGGTTTGTTTTTGGTGGGCTTGGATGTGATTGGCGACTACCTCACCGAAGTCAATGTCACCAGCCCGACCGGCATGCAAGAGATTGCAGCGCAAAGTGGATTCGATGTGGCGGGAATGTTGGTGGATGCGTTGGAGCGCATGTGCTGAAAATGGTTTTTACCACAGCGGCACAGCGGCACAGAGAAAACCTTAACAGCCTGAAACGCAAAGGCCGCAAAGTTCGCAAAGAAAATCTTTGCGTCTTTGCGGCCTTTGCGTTGGAACGGGTTTTTGCTTTTCGCTGTGTCTCTCTGTCCCTGGGGTTGAGTGTTTTATTTCTGCTCGCCAGCTGCGGCAAGGAACCCCTGCATCAGCAGCAGTCCTTCGTATTCGGCACCCAAGTTGAAATCAGCATCTACGGCGCGGATGCGGCCAAAGCGCGTGCCGCCAGTGCCGCCGTATTGCAAGAATTTGATCGTATGCACCGGGCGTTTCATGCCTGGCAACCCAGTCCGGTGACAGAATTGAACGCTGCTTTTGCGCGCGGCGAGCGGCATCAGGTGTCGCCGGAATTGGCGGCGGCGATTCGTCGTGCAACCCAATATGCCGAGACTTCGGAGTATTTATTCAACCCGGCAATTGGCCGCTTGATCGCCTTATGGGGTTTTCAATCGGACGAATTCAAGCCGGTGCTGCCGGCACCAGCGCAAATCACGGCATTGGTGCAGGCCAATCCACGCATGAGCGATATCAGCGTGGATGCGGCTGGCTGGGCATCCAGCAAAAATCCTGCGGTACAGCTCGATTTTGGCGGTTACGCCAAGGGCTTGGCCTTGGATCATGCGCTAAAAATTTTACGACAACACGGTATTCAAAACGCGTTGGTGAATATCGGCGGTAATCTGATTGCGCTCGGGCAGCATGGCGCGCGCCCCTGGCATATTGGGGTGCAACATCCACGGCGGCCTGGCGCGATATTGGAGCTGGATTTAAAGGATGGTGAAGCGGTTGGCACTTCCGGCGATTATCAGCGCTTCTTCGAGTTAGGCGGTAAGCGCTATTGCCACATTATCGATCCGCGCAGCGGTTATCCCGCAATGCATACGCAATCGCTCACGGTTTTGGTGGCGGGAGAAGATGCCGGGTTGCGTTCGGATATTGCGTCGAAACCGGCTTTTATTGCCGGTAGCATAGGCTGGGAGGCGCAACTTAAGCGTTTGGGGGTAGAAGCCGCTATGATAGTAGATGAAAACAGTAAAATCGCACTGACAAAAACACTGGCCCAACGCGCTCGATTAGTGGACGCAAAAAAATAGCGCCAGGAAAAACGGACAGAAAGCAGGTGTCTTCATGATCGGAATACTCATTATTGCCCATGGCAGCATGGGCGAAAGCTTGATTCACTGTGCCAACCATGTGTTTGGCACACATCCGCCGTATTTGTCACAGATGTCGGTGGCTTTGCACGATGACCCAAATACGTTATTGCCGCGCGCGCAGGCGTTGATCAAGGAATTGGATCAGGGCGATGGCGTGTTGGTGTTGAGCGATATGTATGGCGCTACGCCGTGCAATGTGTGTTGTCGTTTGATGGAGCCGGGTAAGCTGGAAGTGGTGGCAGGCGTTAATTTGCCGATGCTGGTGCGGGTGCTGAATTACCGCAACGAGTCATTATCGGTGCTCGTGGAAAAAGCCATCAGCGGTGGGCGCGAAGGCGTGATTGAAGTCTCTAAGGAGGCGTGCCGTGTTGCAACAGGACGTTGAAATCATCAATAAGCTGGGTTTGCATGCGCGTGCTTCGGCCAAGCTGTCGCAAACCGCAAACCAATTCAAAAGCGATGTGCATCTCGGGCGCAACGGCAATAAAGTCAACGCGAAAAGCATTATGGGCGTGATGATGCTGGCCGCCGCCAAAGGCACTTCCATCGTCGTCGAAACCAGCGGCTCGGATGAAGCCGAGGCGCTACAAGCCGTGGTGAATTTGATTCAAGACAAATTCGGCGAGGGCGAATGAGCTTTACCATGCATGGCGTTGCCGTTTCCGGTGGCATTGCCATCGGTTTCGCGCATTTGGTTTCGCATGCCACGCTCGAAGTCCCGCATTACGCTCTGCCGCAAAACTTACTCAAAGATGAGGTCGCGCGTTTCGACCGTGCAATTAAGGCCACGCGCCTGGAGTTGGAATCGATGCGCGGGCACATTCCGGCGAGCGCGCCGCCGGAAGTCGAAGCGTTTCTCGATGTGCACTTGATGATTCTCAACGATTCGTCGTTGTCGAAAGTACCGCGGCAACTGATCGAAGCGCAGCAATGCAATGCCGAATGGGCGTTGACGCAGCAACTGGATAACTTGCTCGACCAATTTGAACACATTGAAGATGCGTATTTGCGCTCGCGTCAAAATGATGTGATCCAGGTGGTGGAGCGTGTACTGAAAGTCTTGCTGGGCCACCCCGGCGTGCCGAGTAACGACGCCACGCCAGAAGAAGCCAGTATTTTAGTCGCGCACGATTTGTCGCCGGCGGACATGATTCTGTTCAAGCGCCACCAATTCGCGGCCTTTGTCACCGATGTCGGCGGCGCGACTTCGCATACGGCGATTCTGGCGCGCAGCTTAAATATTCCTTCCGTGGTGGCCTTGCACCATGCGCGGCAACTGATTCGCGAACGCGAGTTGTTGATTGTCGATGGCGGCCAAGGCGTGGTCATCGTCAACCCCGATCAGCATGTGCTGGCCGAATACCGCATCAAGCAAAACCAATGGGAGATCGATCAGCAAAAGCTCAAACGCCTGGCGGGTGCCGCGACGCGCACGCTGGATGGCGCCACGGTGGAGCTGCACGCCAATATCGAATTGCCGCAGGATGTCTCGCTGGTGCATGAAAATGGCGCGGCGGGCGTGGGCCTATTCCGCAGTGAGTTTTTGTTCATGAATCGTCCGGAGTTGCCCGACGAAGAAGAGCAATTCTTGGCGTATCGTGCAGTGGCAGAAGGATTGAAAGGCTTGCCGGTCACCATCCGCACCCTGGATTTGGGCGCGGATAAACAATTGACGCAAATGGAACATGGCCAAAGCGCGAATCCGGCGCTAGGGCTGCGCGCCATTCGTCTGTGTTTGGCCGAACCGCATTTATTTCACACGCAAATTCGAGCGATTCTGCGCGCTTCGCATTATGGCAAAGTGCAGATTTTGATCCCGATGCTGTCCTCGTTATCGGAGTTGGATCAGACTTTACATCACGTCAAAGCCGCAAAAGAGAGCTTGGATGCCGAACGTACGCCTTACGATAAAGGCATCAAACTCGGCGGCATGATCGAAATTCCGGCGGCGGCGCTGATGGTGCAAAGCTTCGCCAAGAAACTGGATTTCTTGTCGATCGGCACCAATGACTTGATTCAATATACCCTGGCCATCGACCGCACCGACGATGCGGTAGCGCATTTGTATGACCCGTTGCATCCGGCGGTGCTGCAATTGGTGTCGCACACCATCCGTACCGCGAATCGGGTCGGCACTCCCGTCGTGGTGTGCGGTGAAATGGGCGGCGATCCGAACCTCACGCGCTTATTGTTGGGTTTTGGTTTGCGCGAATTTTCCATGCATCCGGCGCATTTGCTGGCGGTGAAGCAGCAGGTGCTTAAAACCAATCTGCCGGAAATTCATGCCTTGGTGGCCAAGATGTTGAAAACCGACGATTTCGAAAAAATGCATAGCTTGCTAGCCAAGCTCAATAGCCTTTAAATTTTTGTTATCTCGCGATTCCGGTGAACTCTTGCAGCGCAAGGCTTGTCTTGTTTGAAGGTGCTTAACTTTTCCCGGTTACAGCGTTGTCCGAACCCCCGCGTTATAATTCACTCTTTTTAGCCGATCCCCTCATGAAAATATTGTTTGTTGTTCTGTCTTTGCTTGTTTCCGGTTTAACCAGCGCGGCCGATTCTTCACTGCTGCCGCCACCCCCCACGCCCGATATCGCGGCGAAAGCTTTTGTACTGATGGACTTTCAAAGTGGCCAAGTCTTGCAATCGCTCAAGCCGGACGAACGGGTCGAACCCGCATCGCTGACCAAGTTGATGACCGCCTATGTGACCTTTACCGCGCTCAAACAAGGCCGACTAAAAGCCAATCAGACTTTGCCGGTGTCGGAAAAAGCCTGGCGCTCGGAAGGCTCGCGGATGTTCGTTAAGGTCAATACGCAAGTTTCCGTTGAAGATTTGATGAAGGGCATGATCGTGCAGTCCGGTAACGATGCCTGCGTCACCTTGGCCGAAGGCATTGCCGGTACGGAAGACGCGTTCGCGGTGCTGATGAATCGCGAAGCGCAACGCTTAGGCATGACCAACACCCATTTCATGAATGCCACCGGCTTGCCGCATGCGCAGCATTATTCGACGGCGCGTGATTTGGGTATTCTTACAGCGGCGATTATTCGCGATTTCCCCGAATTTTATCCGTTGTACTCGATCAAGGAATTTCGCTACAACAACAT
>JAHECG010000061.1:17239-18532 GCA_024641855.1 Betaproteobacteria bacterium
CTCAATGGCCAGTTCATGCCGCTGGAGCAAGCCATGGTTCCGGTGTTGGATCGCGGCTTTATCTTCGGTGATGGCGTGTATGAGGTGATTCCGGTTTATTCGCGCTTACCGTTTCGCTTGCCCGAACACCTGAATCGCTTACAAGATAGCCTGGACGGCATCAAACTCGCCAACCCCCATAGCGATGCGGAATGGGCCAAGCTAATCGGTGATTTGATCGCCCAGAATGACGGTGAGGATCAATACCTCTACTTGCAAGTCACGCGTGGCGTTGCCAAACGCGACCATGCTTTTCCCAAGGTGGTCAAGCAAACGGTGTTCATGATGAGCTCACCGCTTTTGCCGCCGGACCCAGCGCTCAAGCAAAGCGGTGTAACCGCTATTACAGCGGTGGACAATCGTTGGCTGCGCTGCGATATCAAGGCGACTTCATTGCTGCCGAATGTCTTGTTGCGCCAGCTGGCCGTGGAGGCCGGCACGATGGAAGCAGTGCTTTTGCGCGATGGTTTTCTGACAGAGGGCGCGGCCAGCAATATTTTTGTTGCGAAATCCGGCAAACTTTACGCCCCGCCGAAAAACAATCTCATGCTGCCCGGCATCACCTACGACGTGGTGATCGAGTTGGCGCGCGCCGACGGCATCGCGGTGGAAGTTGGCCCGGTACCCGAAGCAGCGCTGCGCAGTGCGGATGAATTATGGCTCACCTCGTCCACGCGTGAAGTGCTGCCGATTACTCTGCTGGATGGCCAAGCCGTTGGAAACGGCGCGCCCGGTCCCCTATTCCAGCGTATGGATGCCTTGTACCAGCAGCACAAAGCCACCACGATGCGCGGCAAATGACGGAAAAAACCACTCTGCTCGAATTCCCGACGCGCTTCCCCATCAAGATCATGGGCGAATCGCACGAAGATTTTGCGCAAACCATCGTCGCTATCGTGATCAAGCACGCGCCGGATTACGACGCCGCGACCATCGAAATGCGCCCCAGCAGCGCCGGGCGTTACATCGGCTTGACCTGCACCATCACCGCCACTTCGCAAGCGCAACTCGATGCACTGTACCGCGAGTTGAGCGCGCATCAGTCGGTCAAAATGGTGTTGTAAGTGAGGGGTCAGGCGTGAGGCGTGAGGCGAAAGACCCAAATCCCGAGAAAGTATCTTTAGCCCCTTCGCTGACGGTTAAATACCTGGGCTTGGTGGATTACGTATCCACGTGGCGCGCCATGCAAGACTTCACCGCGCAACGCGGCGCGGACACGCCAGATGAGTTGTGGCTGCTGCAACACCCGCCGGT
>JAHECG010000005.1 GCA_024641855.1 Betaproteobacteria bacterium
GGCCGGAGGTGATGTTCGGCCAAGCTTTGCTGAATTTCATCCCGCGTCTCATGCACATGGATATGAATTGGAATATCCAATTGCTCGGAGAAGGTGAGAATCTTCTCGAAGGTTTTATCGCTCACTGTGTAAGGGGCGTGGGGTGCGATGCTGAAGCGCAGACGTTCATGCTCGCGATAAGCGTCACGTGTGTCCAGACCTTTGCGCAGATAGTCGTCGGCATCGGCGGCGTATGTGGACGGAAATTCTAAGGTGATGATGCCTAGGGTTGCGCGCATTTGCGCCTGATCCACTGCCTGCGCCGTGGCATCCGGAAAAAAATACATATCGTTAAAGCAGGTGGTTCCCCCGCGCAGCATTTCTGCACAGGCGAGTAGGGCGCCGTCTTTGACGAATGTCGGCGCGACATGTTTGCTTTCGATGGGCCAAATATATTCTTTAAGCCAAGTCATCAAGGGAATGTCATCGGCCAAACCGCGCATTAACGTCATCGCGACATGGCTATGCAGGTTGACCAAGCCCGGCAACAACACTTGTTGGTTGAGTTGGATGTGCGTATTGGGTGCGTAGCGCATGCTGGCATCTGCACTAGGCAGTAAATCCACGATGCGGCCGTCTTTAATTGCGATACTGTGATGTTCTAATACCGTATCAGCTGGTTCGATCGGAATCATCCAGCGTGCGCTGATCAAGGAGTCAATGGGTGTCATGATGTTGTCCAAAAAAAAGCCCCGCACAAGGGCGGGGCTTTTTAATTGTCGTGCGAAATTACTTGATCAGGGGTGCCTGGACTTTAACTTCGGCCACCACACGGCGGTTTGGTTGCAAGCATTGGATCAGTTTGCGGCCTTTGATGTTTTTGCACTCAACCACAGGTTCGCTTTCACCTTTGCCAACCGCTTCAATACGCTTATCTTCTACACCTTGGTGAACCAAGTAGGCCTTAACTGCATGGGCACGTTTCTCAGACAGCTTTTGGTTGTACTTTTCAGAGCCGATACGATCAGCGTGACCCGTAACTAACAAGACTTCAACTTCTGGATGGGCTTTCATCTTGGAAACGACTTCTTCATCCAGGGTTTTCTTGCCATCGGCACGTAACGCGGCTTTATTGAAATCGAACAACGCTTCGGCTTGGATGGTGACGCGCAGAGCCGGTGCATCAGGACCTAAGTTTGGTACCAGCGGTGTTGCAGGAACGGTGTTTGGTTTCTTGGCTTCTTTTTTCTCAGGTTTTTTTACCAGGTCTGGATCGCATTCGGCGACGGCCATGGAAGGCGTCCAGTAGCTTGCACGCCAGCATTCACCGGCAGAGTTTTTCCAGTAAGCGTCTTTGGCGGAATCAACCCAGTTGGCTGTGCCGGTTTTGGCTTCTGCGAAAACTGAGCCTGTACTCAGGGCCATCATTGAGCCGAGGAGGAGGCAAGCAAGTTTGTTCGTTTGTGAAAATGTCATGGTGTCACCTTTCTTATTTAAGTCGGTATTCGCAAGAACTGTTTGGAATCTTAACCATAAATGATTGTAATTACAACACTTAAAGTATTCCTTACTAACGGATATCTACCTTATTACTTTAGTCTGTTTTCGCGTCTGGCTGGGCTAGGGTGAGCGTGCTACAATCGAAGAGTTTGATTCCGTCCCTCCGCAACTGTGCGGATATAACATAACTTACTGAATAACATGGACCAATTCGCCAAAGAGACCCTGCCCGTTAGTCTTGAAGATGAGATGCGCAATTCTTACCTAGATTATGCGATGAGCGTAATCGTAGGGCGCGCCTTACCCGATGTACGCGATGGATTGAAGCCTGTACATCGCCGCGTGCTATTCGCTATGCACGAGTCGAACAATGTGTGGAATAGGCCTTATGTAAAGTGCGCCCGCGTGGTCGGTGATGTGCTCGGTAAGTACCACCCGCACGGCGACTCGGCTACCTACGAAGCGTTGGTGCGGATGGCGCAGGACTTCTCCATGCGCTACATGCTGATTGATGGCCAGGGTAACTTTGGCTCGGTCGATGGCGATTCTCCCGCCGCCTATCGTTATACGGAATCGCGCTTGGCGCGTATCGCCTCGGAGTTGTTGGCGGACATCGACAAGGAAACAGTCGATTTCGTCCCGAATTACGATGGCAAGGAAATGGAACCGTCGGTGTTGCCGTCGCGCATTCCCAATCTATTGGTGAATGGCTCTTCCGGTATCGCCGTGGGGATGGCGACCAATATTCCGCCGCATAATTTGAATGAAGTCGTGGATGCTTGTTTGGCCTTGCTGGACAAGCCGGACATGACGATCGACGAGTTGATCGAAATCGTTCCGGCACCGGATTTTCCAACGGCTGGTATTTTGTACGGTACGGTGGGTATTAAAGAAGGTTACCGCACCGGCCGTGGCCGAGTGGTGATGCGTGCGCGTACCCATTTCGAGGATTTGGATAAGGGGGGTAATCGCCAATCCATCATCATTGATGAGTTGCCCTACCAAGTAAATAAAGCCAGCTTGCTGATCAAGATCGGTGAATTGGTGCGCGAGAAGCGTCTAGAAGGTATTTCCGATTTGCGCGATGAGTCGGATAAATCCGGTATGCGCGTGGCGATCGAATTGAAGCGCGGCGAAATGCCGGAAGTGGTGCTGAATAATCTGTACAAGCTGACGCAGATGCAAGACACCTTCGGCATGAATATGGTGGCCTTGGTCGATGGCCAGCCGCGCTTGCTGAATCTGAAGCAGATGTTGGATGCGTTCTTGCGGCATCGGCGTGAAGTCGTTACACGACGTACCATTTTTGAATTGCGTAAAGCACGTGAGCGCGGCCATATCTTGGAAGGCTTGGCGGTTGCGTTGTCCAATGTGGACGAGATCATTGCGATGATCAAAGCCTCTGAGACGCCAGCCATCGCCAAAGAGCGCTTGATGGGCAAACTATGGCGCTCGCAATTGGTTGAAGAAATGTTGGCGCGCGCTGTGTCAGATCTACAAGCAACTCGCCCCGAAGGGCTTGCAGCAGAATTTGGACTCAGTCAGCAGGGCTACCGTCTCTCCGACGTGCAAGCGCAAGCGATTTTGGAATTGCGTCTGCAACGTTTGACCGGCTTAGAGCAGGACAAAATCGTCGCCGAATTCAAGGACGTGTTGGAGAAAATTGCCGATCTGTTGGATATTTTGGCGAAACCCGCGCGCATTACGCAAATCATTCAAGACGAATTGGGGCAGGTGAAAGCGCAATACGGCGACGCGCGTCGCAGTGAGATTGTGCAAAACGCCCAGGACATTTCCTTGGAAGATTTGATTACGCCGGCAGATGTCGTCGTGACCTTGTCACATAGCGGCTATATCAAATCGCAGCCGCTTGATGAATACAGCGCGCAAAAGCGCGGCGGTCGCGGCAAGCAGGCGATGAGCACCAAAGAAGACGATTTCATCGAAAATCTTTTCATCGCCAACACCCATCATTATATTTTGTGCTTCTCTAATCGTGGTCGCGTGTATTGGCTGAAAGTGTATGAAGTGCCGCAGGGCAGCCGTACCAGTCGTGGCAAGCCGATCGTCAACTTATTGCCGATCGAAGAAGGCGAAAAAATTACCGCTTTGCTGCCGGTTAAAGAATTCGATGAAAATCTTTTCGTGTTCATGGCGACGGCCCAAGGCACGGTGAAGAAAACACCACTACCTGAATTCTCTCGCCCACGCACCAGCGGCATTATCGCAGTGACCTTGGATGAAGATGATTATTTGGTCGGCGCAGCAATCACCGATGGCAAACATGATGTGATGATGTTCTCCGACCATGGCAAAGCGGTGCGTTTTGAAGAGTCCGACGTGCGGCCCATGGGTCGTGGCGCACATGGTGTGCGCGGTATGCGCTTAACCGCTGGCCATCGTGTCATTTCCATGTTGGTGGCTGAGTCGGAAACGCAATCCGTGTTGACCGCCACTGAAAATGGCTATGGCAAACGTACGCCGATTACGGAATACACCCGCCATGGACGCGGTACCCAGGGCATGATGGCGATCCAAACCACGGCGCGGAATGGTTTAGTGGTGGCGGCGACTTTGGTGGATGAGCAAGACGAGATCATGTTGATCACCACCGGCGGCGTTTTGATTCGTACCCGTGTGAAAGAGATTCGCGAGATGGGCCGTGCGACACAGGGCGTCACCCTGATCAATACCGGCGAAGGTGAAAAACTAGTGAGCTTGCAGCGCATTGTCGAACCGGAAGATGAAAATGGTGACGCTGCTGATGGCGAATCTAATGATCAGCCTGGTGACCAGCCTGGCGAGGAATCTGGAGAAGAATAATTTAGGTAGCAGCGCGCACAGCTTCTGACGAACTGTGCGCGCTGTCGTTTCGGTAGCGATAAAGGAAAATCAAATGGAACGGATTTACAATTTCAGCGCAGGCCCGGCGGTATTGCCTAGAGAAGTGTTGGAACAGGCGCGCGACGAGTTGGTGAATTGGCAAGGTTGCGGTATGTCGGTGATGGAAATGAGCCATCGTGGCAAAGAATTCATGGGGATTGCGGCGCAGGCCGAGGCTGATTTACGTGAGTTGATGGCGATCCCGGCCAACTACAAAGTGCTGTTTTTGCAAGGCGGTGCTTCTACGCAGTTCGCCATGGTGCCGATGAATCTGTTGCGTGGTAAAGCCAGTGCGGACTACCTGAATACTGGCGAGTGGTCGAAAAAAGCCATCAAAGAGGCTAAGAAATATTGCACCGTGAATGTGGTTGCGAGCTCTGAAGACAAAAATTTTTCTTACGCTCCGGCGCAAGATCAATGGAAGCTGAGTAAAGACGCTGCTTTCGTACACTACACGCCAAACGAAACCATCGGCGGCGTGGAGATTTTCTGGACGCCGCAGACGGGCGACGTGCCACTGGTGGCGGACATGTCGTCCAATATCTTGTCGCGTCCCATCGATATCTCGAAATTCGGCGTGATCTATGCCGGCGCGCAAAAGAACATCGGTCCTGCCGGCCTCACGATTGTCATCGTGCGCGAAGACTTGATCGGTCAAACCGTAGCCGGTACCCCGACCATGATGGATTACAAAACCCATGCGGAAAACGAATCCATGTACAACACGCCGCCAACCTATGGCATCTATATGGCTGGGTTGGTGTTCAGGTGGCTCAAGCACAAGGGTGGTTTGGCTGGCATGGAGCAGCACAACATCGCTAAGGCTGGCCTGTTGTATGACTTTATGGATACTACAGATTTCTACAATTGCCCAACGGCAAAAGAAAACCGTTCACGCATGAACGTGCCGTTTACGCTGAAGGATGCCGCGTTGGACGAGGCCTTCCTGAAAGGCGCGAAGGAACGTGGCCTAGTCCAACTCAAAGGTCACCGTTCTGTCGGCGGCATGCGCGCATCGATCTACAACGCCATGCCGATCGAAGGCGTGAAGGTCTTGGTCGAATACATGAAAGAGTTCGAGAAGAAAAATGGCTGAAAAAACTAAAATCCAGACGCTGAACAATATTTCCCCGTTGGGCTTGAGTCGCTTGCCTTCCGAGCGCTATACCATCGGCAATGATGTGACGAATCCGGATGCAATTTTAGTGCGCTCGACCAAGATGCACGACATGGAAATTCCCGCCAGTGTCAAAGCCATCGCGCGCGCCGGTGCTGGTACCAATAACGTGCCCGTCGCCAAAATGAGCGAGCGCGGTGTTCCTGTCTTCAACGCGCCAGGCGCGAATGCCAACGCGGTGAAGGAGTTGGTGATTGCAGGCATGTTGATCGCTTCACGCAACCTGATGCCGGCTTGGAAATTTGCGGACAACCTCACTGGTGAAGATGCCGATATCTCCAAAGCCGTTGAGGCTGGTAAGAAAAACTACGGCGGGATTGAATTGCCCAACCGTACCCTGGGTATTATCGGCTTAGGCGCGATCGGTTCTTTGGTGGCGGATGCTGGTATTCGTTTGGGCATGAATGTGATTGGTTTCGATCCGGAAATTACCGTGGAAGCCGCATGGCGTTTGCCTTCCAGTGTGAAGAAGGCGACGAGCGTGGAGGAAGTGGTTAAGAATAGCGACTACATTTCTTTGCATGTGCCTTTAGTCGATAAAACACGCAACATGATTGACGCGGTGCGTATTGCATTGATGAAGCCCGGCACCGTGCTGCTGAATTTCGCGCGTGAAGGTATTGTTGACGACAAGGCTGTGGTCGAGGGCATCGCTGCCGGTAAGTTGCGCGGTTATGTGTGCGATTTCCCGGCGAATGCGCTGAAGAACAATCCTAAAGTGGTCACCCTGCCGCATCTGGGAGCCTCTTCCGAGGAGGCAGAAGAGAATTGCGCCATCATGGTCGCAGAGCAAGTGCGCGACTACTTGGAGAACGGCAACGTTCTGAATTCGGTAAATTTCCCGAACGTATCGATGCCGCGCGAATCTGCTTTCCGGATGGCGATTGCGAACGCTAATGTACCGAATATGGTGGGACAAATTTCGACCGCCATGGCCGATGCTGGACTGAATATTCACAATATGGTGAACAAGTCCAAAGGCGAGATGGCTTACACCTTGGTGGATGTCGACAGTGAGCCGCCGCAAGCCGTGGTCGATAAGATCGCTGCTATCAAGGGCGTGCTGATGGTGCGCTCCATCCCTGCAAAGTAAACATGTCCGACGACCTGCAAAAGATTCGCGAGCGAATTGACGCGATTGACGATGAGTTGCTGAAACTCATCAGCGAACGCGCGCAACTGGCGCAGGCCGTCGGTCGCATCAAGCAGGGCAATATCTATCGTCCAGAACGCGAGGCGCAAGTGTTGCGTCGCATCATGGAAGCGAATCCTGGACCCTTGTCGAACGAAACGGCTGCGCGTTTATTTCGCGAAATCATGTCGGCCTGCCTCGCATTGGAGCAACCGCTCAAAGTGGCTTACTTGGGGCCGCGCGGTACATTCACCCAGGCTGCGGCGATTAAACATTTTGGTCATGCGGCTGAGACGGTCGCTTGCGCTTCCATTGATGATGTATTTCGCAAAGTGGAAGCTGGCAGCGTAGCGTATGCCGTGGTGCCGATCGAGAATTCAACCGAAGGTGCGGTTGGTCGCTCGCTGGATCTGCTGCTCAACTCCCCATTAAATGTTTGCGGTGAAGTTGTCGTGCGTGTGCATCAGTGCTTGTTGCGCAAAAGCAATAGCCGTGATGACATCAAACAAGTGTATTCGCATCCACAATCCTTAGCGCAATGCCACGAATGGTTAAATCTGAATTTGCCTGGCGTGCCGCGCTTGCCGGTTTCGAGCAATGCGGAAGCTGCACGACTCGCTTCCGAAGACGAAACCTCTGCGGCAATTGCCGGTGAAACCGCAGGTGAAATTTATGGTTTAGCCTTGCTGGCGCAGAATATCGAAGATGAACCGAACAACACCACGCGCTTTTTAGTGCTGGGTGGT
Organism: Betaproteobacteria bacterium; assembly: GCA_024641855.1. Lineage (GTDB taxonomy): Bacteria > Pseudomonadota > Gammaproteobacteria > Burkholderiales > Thiobacteraceae > RBG-16-58-11. Next base: position 7,418 of record JAHECG010000005.1, read on the forward strand.
CACGATGCCGCACGCTCGGGCAAAGATAAAACTTCGCTGGTGATGAGTGCCCCGAATCGTCCCGGCGCGATGCATGAACTGCTTGGCCCGTTCGCGCGCAATGGCGTTTCAATGACCAAATTGGAGTCGCGTCCTTCCGGCACGAATCTGTGGGATTACGTATTTTATGTGGATGTTGAAGGCCACCACGAAGACGATGCGGTGGCGAAGTCGCTGGCCGAATTGAAAAAGATTGCCCCTTTGCTGCGGGTGTTGGGGTCTTACCCTGTGGCGGTGTTGTAACCGTGTAGTTTGAAGAATTGAAAAATGGAACTTTGTGATCTCGCGCCCGGCTATGTCCGGGCGATTGCGCCTTATCAACCGGGTAAGCCCATCGCCGAGCTAGCACGCGAAATGGGTTTGAACGAGGTCGATATCGTGAAGCTTGCTTCCAACGAAAATCCGTTGGGGCCGAGTCCGCTCGCGTTGGCGGCGATTCAGGAGTGCCTGCCGGAATTGGCGCGCTATCCGGATGGCAACGGATTCACATTGAAGTCGGCGATCGCGACGAAATATGGCGTCAAGCCAGAACAGATCGTGTTGGGCAATGGTTCGAATGATGTCCTGGAATTTGCCGCGCGCGCATTTCTCAAGCCGGGCGATTCAGCGGTGTACTCGCAGCATGCCTTCGCGGTTTATCCGTTGGTGGTGCAGGCGGTGGGCGCCCGTGGGATTGAAGTGCCGGCCAAAGATTTCGGCAACGATCCGCAAGCGATGTTGGAAGCGATCGAAGACGATACGCGTCTGATCTTTATCGCTAACCCGAATAATCCGACTGGCACCTTGATCATGCCGGATGTTTTGTTGGGCTTCATCGAACAAGTGCCGCGTAATGTGTTGGTGTTGTTGGATGAAGCGTATTTTGAATATTTGGCGCCAGAAGTGACGCCGAAAAGTATTGAGTGGTTGGCGCGTTTCCCGAATCTGCTCATCGCGCGTACTTTTTCTAAAGCCTATGCGCTGGCGGGTTTGCGGGTGGGTTTCGGCCTGGCGCATCCGAATGTAGTTGGTATGCTGAATCGTGTACGTCAGCCCTTCAATGTCAGCAGTGTGGCGCAAGTGGCGGCGGTCGCGGCGCTGGGAGATACTAATCATTTACAACGTGGGGTCGCGTTGAATGCAGCAGGGATGCAGCAAATTTGCGCGGGCTTGAAACAGATCGACTTAAGCTATATTCCGTCCTTCGGAAATTTTTTAAGCTTTCGGATTGGTGGCGCCACGGCGATGTACCAACGCTTGCTAAAGCGCGGCATTATCGTGCGGCCGGTGGCGAACTATGGCATGCCGGACTATCTGCGCGTGAGTATTGGATTGGAAGTGGAAAACGAGAAATTTTTAAGCGCTTTAGCCAGCGCAATGCAGGAATAGCAAAGGAAATAGCATGATTATCGTAATGGAAAATGGCGCCACGGATGCACAGATCGACGGCGTAGTACACAAGATTAAAGAGTTTGGCCTCGACGCCAATGTGTCGCGCGGTACCGAGCGCACCGTGATCGGCGCCATCGGCGACGAACGCAAACTGGATCAAGAAATGATCGATGCCTTACCGGGCGTTGAGAACTCCATGCATATCGTCAAGCCGTACAAGATTGTGGCGCGCGAGTGGCACAAGCAAAACACGGTGATCGATATTAAAGGCGTCCCCCTCGGCGGCAACCAGATTCAAATCATCGGCGGCCCGTGCTCAGTGGAAACGCCGGAGCAAATGGAAGACTCTGCTAGGTTTGTTAAAGAAGCTGGGTGCCGTCTGATGCGCGGTGGGGCTTTCAAGCCGCGCACTAGCCCTTACACTTTTCAAGGCAAAGGCGTAGAAGGCTTGGATTTGTTCCGCAAAGCGGCGGACAAATATGATCTGCCGATCGTTACGGAATTGATGGACGTGCGCATGCTCGATACCTTTCTTGAATATGATGTGGACGTGATCCAGATTGGTACGCGCAACATGCAAAATTTCGATTTATTGAAAGAAGTTGGACGGATCAACAAGCCGGTCATTCTGAAGCGCGGTATGTCGGCAACGATTTCGGAATGGTTGATGTCGGCGGAGTACATCGCTGCGGGTGGCAACCACAACATCATCTTCTGCGAGCGTGGTATTCGGACTTATGAAACCTACTACCGCAATGTGTTGGACGTGACCGCCGTGCCGGTGCTGAAGAAAGAAACGCATCTGCCGGTGATCATCGATCCTTCACACGCTGGTGGTAAAGCCTGGATGGTGCCGGCCTTATCGCGTGCCGCCATTGCTGCGGGCGCCGATGGTTTGTTGGTGGAAATGCATCCCAAACCTTGCGAAGCTTGGTGTGATGCGGATCAAGCTTTGAACCCTGATGAATTGAAAGCGTTGATGGCGGAGCTGAAAGGAATAGCTTCAGTTATAGGCCGTAGTATTTAAAGCTGAAGCGCCAAGACGCCAAGAGCGCCAAGCGTTCTTGGTGTTTTTCCTTGGCGATCTTGGCGTCTTGGCGGTTAGCAAAGATGTTAAATAAACTTGTCATCATCGGTGTTGGCCTGATTGGCGGATCATTCAGCTTGGCGCTGCGTGAAGCGGGTTTGGTGCGCGAAATCGTCGGCGTTGGTCGTAGCCTGGAGAATCTGAGTGCGGCGCTCGGCACCTATGTGATTGACAGTTCCAGTCAGGATGCGGCGCAAGCTGTGCCTGGCGCGGACTTGGTATTGCTGGCAGTGCCGGTCGGGCAGATGGGCGAGATCATGGCGGCGATTGCGCCGCATCTGGGCCCTAACACGGTGATCTCGGATGTGGGCAGCACTAAGCAAGATGTGGCAGCGTTAGCCCGGCAACATTTGGGCGAGCATTTTGTACGTTTCGTTCCAGGGCATCCGATTGCCGGTTCCGAAAGCAGCGGTGTAAAAGCCGCGCGCGGTGATTTGTTTCGTGAGCGCAATGTCGTATTAACACCACTGGCAGAAACCGACCCAGCAGCGAAAGCATTGCTGACCCGCCTATGGGAAGCTTGTGGCGCCAATGTGACGGAGATGACGCCGCAGCAACACGACGCTGTATTTGCGGCCGTGAGTCATTTGCCGCATCTGCTGGCGTTTGCTCTGGTGGACTACATTGCCAACCAAGCCAACGCCGATCAATTGTTTAGTTTTGCCGCTAGCGGCTTCCGCGACTTCACGCGCATCGCTGGCAGTTCGCCAGAAATGTGGCGCGATATCTGTTTGGCGAATCGTGATGCGCTGTTGCAGCAGATCGATGGTTATGAGCAGGAATTAGCGCGGATCAAAGCGTTTATTGCTGCGAGCGATGGTGTGAATTTGGCGGAATTATTCGCGCATGCGCGGGATGCACGAAGGCATCACTTAAAAAACATTTAAACCACGGAGGATGCAGAGTCAATCGAATGACTCTGGTTTTTCCTCCGCGATCTCTGCGGTGAATCATGGAATTTTTAGATCTTCAACCCATCGCCCATATGGCTGGCACCATCGTGCTACCGGGCTCAAAAAGCATTTCAAATCGCACCTTGTTGTTGGCGGCGCTGGCCGAAGGTGTGACTGAAGTCAAAGGCCTGTTGGCTTCTGACGATACGAGTCACATGCTCGCGGCCTTGGCGACGCTAGGCGTGCAATGCACGCAACAAGGCGATTCGCGTGACTATCGGGTGCAGGGCGTGGGTGGCGCGTTTCCAGTGAAACAAGCGGATTTATTTTTGGGTAATGCCGGAACGGCGTTTCGGCCGCTGACGGCGGCGCTGGCTTTATCGCAAGGGCAATACCGGTTATCCGGCGTGCCGCGCATGCATGAACGCCCTATCGGCGATTTGGTGGATGCCTTGCGGCAGTTGGGTGCTGATGTGAATTATCTTGGCCAAGACGGCTTCCCGCCCTTGCAGGTCAATCCGGCGTCCATTCAAGCCGGTGGTCGGGTGCAAATTCGCGGCAATGTGTCGAGCCAATTTTTGACAGCTCTGCTCATGGCATTGCCGTTGACCGGTGTGACGACCACCGTGGAAGTGGTGGGCGAGTTGATCTCCAAACCGTATATTGAAATCACCCTGAATCTCATGCGGCGTTTTGGCGTCGAAGTGACGCGCAACGGCTGGCAGGAGTTTGTGGTGCAGGGCGGCCAGTGCTACCAAAGCCCGGGCGAGATTCATGTCGAAGGCGATGCCTCCAGTGCGTCGTATTTTTTAGCGGCGGGTGCGATCAGCGGTGGGCCGGTGCGGGTGGAGGGTGTGGGCAAGACCAGTATTCAAGGCGATATTCGTTTTGCCGAGACGCTGGCGGCGATGGGCGCCACGATTACCATGGGTGATAACTGGGTCGAAGCTTCCAGTACTGGTCGTCTTAAAGCAATCGATGCCGACCTGAATCATATTCCGGATGCAGCGATGACCATTGCCGTGGCCGCCTTATTCGCCGACGGTACGACCACCATCCGCAATATCGCGAGTTGGCGTGTCAAGGAAACCGATCGCATTGCTGCCATGGCAACGGAATTACGCAAGGTGGGCGCCACGGTAGAGGAGGGTGCCGACTATATTCGCGTTACGCCGCCAACAACACTGACGCTGAACGCCCAAATCGATACCTACGATGACCACCGGATGGCGATGTGTTTTTCCTTGGTGGCGCTGGGTGGCGTGCCGGTGCGTATCAATGACCCTAAATGTGTGGGAAAAACCTTTCCGACTTATTTCCAAGAATTCCAGAAACTGGCGCAATCGAGCATTCCAGTGATTGCCATTGATGGCCCTTCGGCTTCCGGTAAAGGCACGGTGGCGCAACGCGTCGCAGAGCAGTTGGGCTTTCATTTCTTGGATAGTGGCGCTTTATACCGCTTGGTGGCCCTGGCCGCTCAGCGCAAAGGCGTGGTTTGGGAGGATGAGGCAGGGCTTGCGAATATTGCCAGCCATCTCGATGTGCGCTTCGAGGCTGGAGAAATTTACTTTGAAAATGAAGTTGTTAGTGATGCAATTCGGCGCGAAGACATCGGTTTAGGGGCTTCCAAAGTGGCCGCGTTGCCGCAAGTTCGAGCGGCGTTGCTGGGGAGGCAGCGGGCTTTTAAGCAAGCACCGGGCTTGGTCGCCGATGGACGGGATATGGGGTCGGTGGTTTTCCCCGATGCTGAGGTAAAGGTTTTTCTGACCGCGAGCGCCGAAGTGCGTGCCGACAGGCGCTATAAACAGTTGATCGGCAAGGGGATGTCTGCTAGCATAGATACCCTTTTGCAGGATATTCAGGGACGCGATGCGCGCGATAGTCAGCGTAGCGCCGCCCCACTGCAACAGGTTGCGGATGCGCATTTTTTAGATACCAGCAACCTCAGCATCGAACAAGCGGTGGCTGAGGTGTTGAAGCAGTATCAGGAAAAGCACCGCATATAGGTGTCACAGCGAGATCCTTCGAGCTGATGACGTGATAAACGAACTCCTGTCTTCGGACGGGCAACACAAGAGTATTTTCCCATGATGGCAACCTCCCCCTCCCCAGTTTCCGGCGTCGATAGTTTTGCAGCGCTGTTTGAAGAAAGTTTAGCGCGCCAAGAGATGCGTGCAGGCGAATTAATTACCGCCGAAGTCATCTCTGTCGATAACGGCGAAGTCGTCGTCAACGCCGGTCTCAAATCCGAAAGCGTGATCGACGCAAATGAATTCCGTAATGACCGCGGTGAACTCGAAGTCAATGTAGGCGATTTCGTGACCGTGGCGATTGAAGCGTTGGAAGACGGCTATGGTTGCACCAAGCTGTCGCGCGAAAAGGCTAAACGTTTGGCTGCCTGGAACGACCTGGAGCAGGCGATGGAAGGTGGCGTAATCATCAAAGGTATGGTCAGCGGCCGTGTTAAAGGCGGTTTGACGGTGATGGTGAATGGTATTCGCGCGTTCTTGCCGGGTTCGCTGGTCGATACGCGTCCGGTCAAAGACACCACGCCGTATGAAAACAAAGAACTCGATTTCAAAGTGATCAAGCTCGACAAAAAGCGCAACAACGTTGTGGTGTCGCGCAAAGCCGTGTTGGAAGCCAGCCAAGGTGCTGAGCGCCAAGCGCTGCTGGAAAATCTCAAAGAAGGCGCCATTATCAAAGGCGTGGTCAAGAACATCACCGATTACGGCGCGTTCGTGGATCTGGGTGGTATCGATGGCTTGCTGCACATCACCGACCTCGCATGGCGTCGCGTGAAGCATCCGTCCGAAGTGTTGACGGTGGGCGATGAAGTTGAAGCCAAAGTATTGAAGTTCGATCAAGAGAAAAACCGTGTTTCCTTGGGTATGAAGCAGTTGGGCGACGATCCATGGGTGAATATCTCCCGTCGTTACCCACAAGGGACGCGCATGTTCGGTAAAGTTACCAACCTGACCGACTACGGCGCATTCGTTGAAATCGAACCCGGCATCGAAGGCTTGGTGCACGTGTCCGAAATGGATTGGACCAACAAGAACGTTCATCCAGCTAAAGTCGTACAGTTAGGCGATGAAGTGGAAGTCATGATTCTCGAAATCGACGAAGAGCGTCGTCGTATTTCCTTGGGTATGAAACAATGCCAGCCCAATCCATGGGATGAGTTTGCCGCCAACAACAAGAAGGGCGACAAAGTCAGTGGCCAAATCAAATCCATTACCGACTTCGGTATTTTCGTCGGCTTGCCCGGCGGGATCGATGGCTTGGTGCATTTGTCGGATCTGTCTTGGAGCCAAACCGGCGAAGAAGCCGTGCGCAAGTTCAAGAAGGGCGATGAAGTCGAAGCCATGGTGTTGGCGATTGATTCCGACAAAGAGCGTATTTCGCTTGGCGTCAAGCAGTTGGATGGCGACCCGTTCAGTAACTACACTTCGACCTGCGACAAAGGCTCTGTAGTTAAGGGTACGGTCAAGGAACTCGATGCGAAAGGCGCAACCATTACGCTGGATGGTGATGTCGAAGGTTATTTGCGTGCTTCCGAAGTTTCGCGTGACCGCGTAGAAGACATCCGCACCCACTTGAAGGAAGGCGATGAAGTGGAAGCGATGATCATCAGCGTGGATCGTAAGAACCGCAGCATCAGTCTGTCGATCAAAGCCAAAGATGCTTCCGAGGCTTCCGATGCAATGCAGAAGATGGCGACGGATCACTCGGCCGGCAGCGCAGGTACCACCAACTTGGGCGCTTTATTGAAAGCTAAGATGGATACCAAAAAAACCGAGCAATCGGAATAATTAATTAAGTCTAAGGGAGCGATCCATGACCAAATCGGAACTCATTTTACGGCTGTCAGCACGCTATCCACAGCTGGTATCCAAAGATGCAGAACTGGCGGTTAAGACGATATTGGATGCCATGGGTAAGAGCTTGGCACAAGGTCAACGTATCGAAATTCGCGGCTTCGGTAGTTTCAGTTTGAACTATCGTCCACCGCGTATCGGACGCAACCCTAAAACCGGCGGTCGGGTTGAAGTGCCGGCGAAATATGTTCCGCACTTCAAAGCCGGAAAGGAACTGCGGGATCGGGTTGACCATGTAATCGGTGCTGAGACCGCTCCTGCCGAGTAATCGGCTCTAGGTTTTAAGTATCTATGGCGGCAGCGTCTTGCGATGGTGCCGCCTTTTTTTTGCTGTCGGATCGATAGGGCGTGGCCAGGAATGATTGAGAAAGATCGGTGCCTCCTGAAGACGACCCAAATTGATGTGAGATGAATCAAGTGCAAGGACTTTTTATTTCATGAAACGATCGCTGCTTCGATTTGTTACCCCTATTCTTGGTCTCGCGCTTTTCCTGGCCGGGGTTGGCTTTGCGGTTAAAAATAGTGGTTCGGTTACCTTGCATTATTATTTGGGGGTGGTTTGGAAAGCACCGCTGGCGGTCGTATTATTTAGTGCATTTGTGTTAGGTGCGATAGCGGGTGTGGCGGCAAGTTTCAGTTATGTTTATCGACAGCGTCGTGAAATTCTCAGCTTAAAACGGGAGCGGCGTAACCGCGTCCGGACAAAATCGGAAGAATAACTCTCGCAATGGAATTCGAATTTTGGTGGTTGTTGGTGTTCCCCTTGTTTTTTGGGTTGGGCTGGCTCGCCGCGCGCATAGACATTCGGCATATTGTTTCGCAATCGAAGCAATTGCCGGAGTCCTATTTCAAGGGGTTGAACTTCCTGCTCAACCAGCAACCGGATAAAGCGATTGAAGCCTTCACCGAAGCAGCAAAAGCGAATGCTGAAACGGTCGAACTCCACTTTACGTTAGGGGGCTTATTTCGACGACGCGGCGAAGTGGATCGTGCCATTCACTTGCATCAAGCGCTAGTGGATCGGCCTGACCTCGGGCGCGAACAGCGTTTGGTCGCGCAATTTGAATTGGGGCAGGATTTTCTGAAGGCCGGATTATTGGATCGGGCAGAAGCGTTGTTCAGAGCGCTGGAGAATACGCTTTATAACGAACAAGCTTTACGTGCGCTGATGGAAATCTATGTGCAGGAGAAAGAGTGGCTGCAAGCGATTGCAATTGCACAACGGTTGGGCACATTATCTAGTCACCCTTATCAAATTGAAACGACACATTTCTTGTGTGAACTCGCTACAGGTGAGGCCGTCTCGGGTAACTATGTGGCTGCGCGCAAGTATCTGGAAGAAGCCCTAACGCTTAATCGACGCAGTGTGCGGGCAAATATTTTGTTGGGTGATTTTGCGGCGGCCGAAAATCAGCATGAGGAAGCGTTGTTGATTTGGCGGCGTGTTGAAGCGCAGCAACCAACGTACTTAGCGCTGGTGGCGGCCAAATTATTAGCCTCGTTTAAAGCTTTGGATCGGGCTAGCGAAGGTTTGATCTTGCTAAAGCATTATTTGACGAATTACGCTTCGATTGATTTGCTCAATATTGTGTACCAAGCGACGTTGGAGTTAGAGGGACTGGAAGCGGCAAATCAGTTGGTACGGGAGGAATTGCGACGTCATCCAACCCTGCAGGGATTTGAGAAATTGCTCGAAGCGTTGTTGTTTGAAGTGCCCGCTGAAAAGCGCCAGGACATTCAGCTTTTTAAAGCGTTAATTCATCAGCACAGCCAACGCCTGGCCTACTACCAATGCGAAGCTTGCGGGTTTAAGGCGCGGCAGTTTTTCTGGCGCTGCCCGGCGTGTGTTGCCTGGGAAACAACGCCGCCACGGCGAATAGAAGAGAGCGCTGCATGAGCGATTCACGCATTATTATTGCCCTGGATTTTGCTACGTCTCAAGCTGCGCAAAATTTGGTGGAGCGTCTGGATCCAGCACGCTGCAAGCTGAAGGTGGGAAAAGAATTGTTCGTGGCTGCTGGGCCAGATTATGTCGCGTCTTTGGTTGATCGCGGCTATGACGTGTTTCTTGATCTCAAATTCCATGATATTCCGAACACCGTGGCCGCTGCCTGTCGTGCCGCCGCACAGCTCGGAGTGTGGATGATGAATGTGCATGCCCTTGGCGGGCGTGCGATGTTGGAAGCGGCCCGTGAGGCCCTGGAAAACGCACCTTCACGCCCTAAATTAATCGCGGTCACCTTGCTGACCAGTCTTCAAGATGCCGATCTCGCGGAAGTTGGGATTGTTGGCAATACGCAGCAAGCCGTTACACGTTTGTCCGGATTAGTCCAGGATTGTGGGTTAGATGGTGTAGTTTGTTCGGCACGCGAGGTCAGTGCCTTGCGGCGTGAGCGTGGGAGTGAATTTGTATTGGTTACGCCGGGGATTCGACCGATACAGGCCGAACGCGGGGATCAGGCCCGTATTGCGACGCCCCGAGAGGCTATACAAAATGGCTCGAGTTATTTGGTAATTGGCCGTCCTATCACCCAAGCAGCGGATCCACTGGCAGCTTTGGAATCGGTGTTAAATGAAATCGATTCAATTTAAGCTAGGGCCGCATAACGATGAGAAAGCATTGATCGATGGTGTCTGAACTTTCCACAGTACGGGTGTTGGTGGTCGGGGATGTGATGTTGGATCGCTATTGGTTCGGCGAGGTCAGCCGAATTTCACCCGAAGCACCAGTGCCGGTGGTGCGTGTGAATCGCATTGAAGAACGTCCTGGCGGTGCCGCCAATGTGGCGCGTAACATTGCGGCACTTTCAGCAAAAGCTGCCTTGCTATCGGTAACCGGCGACGATGAGGCCGGCACACGGATTGCACAATTGATGCAGGAAGACGGCGTTGCGGCGCAACTGCATCGCGACGCCAGCATTGCCACCACCATCAAGCTGCGAGTTATTGGACGCCAGCAACAATTGCTGCGTATCGATTTCGAGACTACGCCCAGCCACGAAATTCTCGCTGCCAAACTTGCCGACTACGAGCGCAAATTGCCGGATTGCGATGTGGTGGTTTTGTCCGATTATGGCAAGGGTGGCTTGACGCATATCACACGTATGATTGAAATGGCGAATGCCGCAGGTAAGCCAGTCTTGGTCGATCCCAAGGGCGATGACTATTCCCGCTATCGCAATGCCACCTTATTGACGCCGAATCGCGTGGAATTTCGAGAGGTAGCAGGCAGCTGGAAAAATGAGGAAGAGTTAACGCGCAAAGCGGAAGCTTTACGCCAAGAGTTAGGACTACAAGGACTGTTGGTGACACGCAGCGAAGAGGGGATGACCTTGTATCGCGCAGGTGAACGGCTACATGAACTCACACAAGCGCGTGAAGTTTTCGATGTCTCGGGTGCAGGTGATACGGTGATTGCGACCTTGGCGGTAATGTTGGGTTGTGGCGCGGAAATGAGTGAAGCCGTGCGCATGGCGAATCGAGCCGCCGGTATTGTTGTCGGCAAGCTCGGTACGGCGGTTGTGAATCGCGAAGAATTGTTTGGCTAACGCATAAGCAGTTTGTGCGTCGAAGCCGAAAACGTTAAAGGAGAATATGCATGTATCACATTGTCACCGGTGCAGCCGGTTTTATCGGTGCGAATATTGTGAAAGCACTCAACGAGCGCGGTGAGACCAATATCATTTGCGTCGATAATCTGAGTAAGGCTGATAAATTTAAAAATTTGGTGGATTGTGAAATAGCCGATTATCTGGATAAAGAGGATTTCATTGAATTACTGCTTGATGATGCCTGGGAGGGTGAAATCGCAGCAATCTTTCATGAAGGCGCCTGCTCCGACACCATGGAGACCGATGGGCGCTATATGATGGATAATAATTATCGTTACACGGTCACGTTGTTCGATTATTGTCAGACAGAAGAAGTCCCGTTGTTGTACGCCTCGTCGGCCAGTGTTTATGGCGGAGGCTCAATTTTTAAAGAAGATCGTGCGCATGAAGGCCCGTTGAATGTGTATGGCTACTCTAAATTTTTATTCGATCAATATTTGCGTCGCCAGTGGAATCATTTAACGTCACAAGTCGTTGGTTTCCGCTATTTCAACGTGTATGGCCCACGTGAGCAGCACAAGGGCCGTATGGCCTCTGTCTCCTTCCATTTATTTAATCAATACATGGCGACGGGTAAAGTGCGCTTATTCGAGGGGATCGATGGTTATGCGAACGGCGAACAAAGTCGCGACTTTATTTCGATTGAGGATGTGGTAAAAGTAAACTTGTATTTTCTAGATCATCCAGACCAGTCAGGTATTTTTAATGTCGGTACGGGGCGTTCTCAACCCTTCAATGATGTTGCGGTAGCCACCGTCAACGCTTGCCGTATCGCCAAACAAGAGCCTGTGCTGAGTTTGGCGCAAATGGTGGCGCAGGGCATTCTGGAATATATCGATTTCCCGGAAGCTCTTAAAGGTAAGTATCAAAATTTTACCCAAGCCGATATTTCTAATTTACGTGCAGCTGGTTACGATGCTCCTTTTCTAACAGTGGAAGAAGGTTGCATGCGTTACGTTCGTCATTTGTCGCAGCAATCGGTTTAATTTAGGAGCTAGCGCTATGCCATATTACGTTTATAAAATTGACAGCTTTCCGATTCGACAGTTAGCCTATTTGGCGCATTTCGACTCTTTTAAAGAGGCGAGTACTGAAGCAAAAAACCGTCGTTCGACTGAGAATCTTAGCGACGGACAAATCGTTAAAGTGATTTTCGCGGAATCCGAATTAGAGGCTGAAGATTTATTGTCCCAAGTGCGGCCCGTGCCACCGACCACTGGCGAGGATTTTTAGCGGCCCGCAAATTTATGCTGGACGAAAATGCATATCGCGATACTTATAACTCGGTAAATCCGCTGCAGTGCGTATTTGAACGCGCTATTCTGCGTCGCTGCTGTGGTTGTCAACAAACAATTCGTCGCAACATTGCCGAGCGTGAAGCTGCTGGTTGTCTATCGGCTAATGCGCATGCCCTTTGCACCGAACTAAAAAAACAAATGCGGCACGCGGCTGCATTTACCCTCAAGCTGACGCATCCAGATGCACCCTTACCGCATGGCAAACAATTGAAATTGCAATGCGGCGGATTGTTGGGAATCGCGCAACTCATGGGTGAAAATGAGCTAACCGAAGTGGCTGATATTTATGCAGCGTTATCGGCTGCAATCGAAAAGTATGGTTGCTTGGAGCAGCTACCTTATCAGGAAATCATTCAAGCGATCCGTGCTTACGAGCCGCGTAGTCATCGTAAATAAAGGCTATTGACGCGCTTTTCGTCTATCTTCGCCTTTACGCCGCTCATCCCCAACCGCAATGAGTGCCGCATGGCACATCGATTGTGCGAAGTGTGTGATGATGTTATCAAAACGCGCGACTTCCTCGCCATTATTGTGTAGCACCGTTATCGTCGTGCCACGCTCATCCATCACAATTTCAACGCTAAAACCGAGGCGCCGTAACTGCATTGCGACAGTCATTGCTGCGCCTACGCTCGTACAATAATTCGGTACTAAATTTTCAGCGCGGGCGGCAGCATCGTGGTTTGAGGCAGTGTATGGCTTATTGTCAGCCCAAATAATCGTTTCCTGCATGACTTTTTCAGCGACGCGTGCATCTAACGCACGTTCTTGTTGGTGGGTGATGATGGGTTCCATGAAGCTTCCTCGTAAATGGGGGGGTAACTCAACAGCTAACAACGGCAAACCAACGCAAATCTTTAGTCAGGTCTGCGGTTGCTGCGCTGGCTCAAGTTAAAGGCAAAGTCGCCGATACACCTTACGTAACATTAAATCATTTCATAAGAAGCTTTGACAAATCAGCTGCGTTTGATCAGACGGAAATAAATACCATGGAACAAATTTGCCTCACTAAATATTCTCATGGCGGTGGTTGTGGATGCAAAATAGATCCTGCTGCGTTACATGAGATTTTATCTAAAGTCCCACGCTTTGCCGAAGTTCCGGATTTGTTAGTCGGAATCGAATCGGCTGATGATGCTGCGGTTTACCGCATTAACGATCAGCAAGCGATTATTGTGACCAATGATTTTTTTATGCCGATTGTGGATGACCCCTATGCATTCGGACGTATCGCAGCGAGTAATTCGATTAGCGATGTTTACGCGATGGGCGGGACGCCATTGATGGCCGTGTCGATCGTGGGATTTCCTGTTAATAAACTACCGCTGAATGTGATGCAGGAAATCATGCGTGGTGGGGTAGAGACCTGCCAGGATGCAGGCATACCGTTGGCGGGCGGACACTCCGTGGATAACGAGGAGCCCATGTTTGGTTTATGCGTCATCGGCTTAATTAATCCTAAAGATATCAAAAAGAATTCCAGTGCGCAGGTAGGCGATGTCTTGATTACGACCAAGCCGTTGGGTATTGGCATCATGAGTACCGCGCTGAAAGTGAAATCATTATCACAAGTCGGTTATGAAAAAGTAGTACAGGTAATGTCGTCATTGAATAAGGCCGGCGCATGGTTGGGCACACAATCTAGCGTGCATGCGCTTACCGATATTACTGGTTTTGGTTTGGGTGGGCATGCGTTAGAAATGGCGCGTGGCGCTAATGTGTCAATCATTCTGGAAGTGCGTAAAGTCCCAATCATGGAAGAAGCGTGGACGTTGGCAACGGAGGGGATCGTACCGGGCAGTGCTTATCGAAATTTGGCGGCTTTCGGCGATGCTTTGCAATTTAATGGCGGGTTAAGCGCTGACCACCAATTGATTTTTACCGACCCTCAAACTTCTGGTGGTTTGTTAATGGCGGTTGCGCCGGAAGCTGCGGATGCTGTGATCGCCAAGCTTAAGGAACTCAATTGCCTAGTTGCAGAGAAAATAGGGCGCGTGGTGGCTGCCGATGGTGCCAGCACGGTCATCGTTGAGGGTTCCTGAACAACGCGGTGGAAACTTATCTGTACGGCACACTGTTTATATTAGGCCTGTTGGGTGGCTTGCTGTCGGGGTTAGTGGGTATCGGCGGTGGTATCGTGATGTTCCCGCTTTTGTTGTATGTCCCAGAGGCTCTTGGCTTAATTGCGCTTTCTGTTAAGGCGGCGGCTTCCATGACTGCGGTGCAAAGCTTTTTTGGCGCAGTTTCCGGTGTCGTGGCGCATCATCGCCATCGCCGTGTGTATTTTCCGTTAGCCATCGATTTTGGCGGGGCGATGGCAGTGACATCACTTATCGGTTCGATTCTATCCAGCACGATTCCAGAAAAATGGATTTTATTTTTATTCGCGTTGTTGGCCGTAATCGCGGCGTTATTGATGCTGTTGCAGCGTCCTGAAGTTTCCGCGTCTTTGCCAGAAGGCGAGACGTACCAATACAGTCGAATGCGTGCCTGGATTTTAGGGGCTGTAATTGGCTGTTGTGCGGGCTTAATCGGGCAGGGCGGTGGCTTTTTATTTGTCCCCGTGATGATGGCATTTTTGGGTGCTCCGTTACGCCTAGCGATTGGTACCGCGTTGGCCGTGGGCGTGGCCTCATCTGCGGCGGTCGTGCTCGGGCGTATTGGAACAGCGCAAATCCCTTGGTTATTGACTGCGGTCACGGTCGCTGGCGGCATAATAGGCGCGCAAGTTGGATCTGAGTTTTCACAGCGCATACCGCGTCGCATTCTGCGTGCGATTCTCGCAGGCGTTATTCTACTGACTGCGATTAAGATGATTTCGGGTTTAGTCGCTTAAGTGCTATTTGATGTGGGGGGATTGCGTGGGCTGCGTGATCGTTGGCCACGGATCGCCTTGTATGGTTCTTGGATTCGGATCGAGGTCAAGCGTGTTGGTCGATATCGGCAAAAAGCTTGATTGGCGTTGTGGACGAATTTTGGCAAGCACGAATAGCGCGCCAATGAAGGGAACTAACCAAATCAAGGCAAGTGAAAGTACAGAATAACGCTTTAGGGTATGAATTGCGCGTAGGGACGCGAGGCCATTCAATACAAATAAAAGAAATCCAAGCGTAACTAGAATAGCGACTTCCAGTGTCGACATGATTCACCTCTATAGTTTTGATTCCGCCATCAAGACACGATTTCTTCCTGCTTGTTTGGCGCGATACAACGCACTATCCGCACGGGCAATCATGGCTTCGGCGGTTTCTTCGTTTTCACGTTGGGCTACGCCCGCACTAAAGGTAATCAACAACTTTTCATTCTCGTGCAGGAAATAGCGTTTCGTCAGATCACGCTGCAAACGGGTCATGATACTTACGCCGTCTGAGACTAGGGTGTCGGGCAGTATGATGACGAATTCTTCGCCACCATAGCGTGCGACTGCATCCATCGGGCGCAAAATTTCTTTAACGACACTGGCCAGGTGGATCAATGCTTGGTCACCCACATCATGTCCAAAGGTGTCATTGATCTTTTTAAAGTGATCGATGTCGAGCATGGCGATCGAGACGGGTGTTTGGCCCCGTTTGGCGCGTGCGAATTCGCGTGTGAAGGTTTCTTCCAAACCGCGTCGATTGAGAGTGCCGGTTAGGTGATCTTGATAAATCAATTCACTGACTTGTCCGAGTTCAAGTTCCAGTTCATGCATTTTTTGTTCAGCCGCTTCTGCTTGGCGGCGCGCATTGATCAAATCTTCATGCGAACGCACCATATCCAGATGCATGCTTTTGGTGTCCGCGATGAGATCCTGCAGGACAGTGTTAATAGTGGGTAAGTCTTCAGTTTGACTGATTTTATCGACATACTTTTCGATTTTGACGTGATATTCGCCAGTGCTTTCGGACATTTCACCCATGCGTGAAATAAACATGGTGACTAAATTCTTGAGCGATGCTTTCGCTTCATTCAGGCTGTGCTTGAGTGTACCTTGTTTGAAAACCACTTCTTTAATGCGCTGCTCGGCTTCCGTGATGACGGTGGGCGTCAATGGGCTACCAATGATTTCCTGCACAATATTGAGTTGACCGCGTAGCCATTGGTCATCTAGCAATAGTTCGGTGATATTGTCGATGAGCAATCTTAGCAGTCGCATCAAGCCATCAAGTACCGCTTGATCGGCATCGGCACGTAATTCCAATTCGATCCAAAATTGACGGATGTCTTTCGCGAATTGGTTGAGGAGATCAAGATCATTTGCATCGCGAGCTTGGCTGGCGAGATCATTGGCTCGGCTGGCCAATTCGGGGAAATGCGCAATACGTGGCATGACGCCATTTAGCAGCGCTTTAGACAATAGGTCGGACAACATATTGGGTATTTCTTCTGCGCTGACCAAGGGCCCAAGCGGGGCGCCAACGCGATCTTCGGCCTGCGGTTTCGTGCTTGGATCTTCGAGTGAACTACCTTCGACTTCGATATCGGAAGGACCGCTGAGGCCATCGTTCCAGGCTTTTACTAAGCCACGCAGTTTACTAAATAGTTCTTCTGGGTTTTTCCCAAAATTAATCAGCACGCGTTCCAGAGCTTCCTTTTTGCGCGGGGATGTGAGGCCCGTTTGTTTGAGATCCCATTGCTTAATGAGGTCGCGCACCAGATCAGCCCAGCCCGTTTGCTCGGTGCGCTTTTGCGCTATTAACGCCTCAAAATGAAGCGTAAATGCTTTCCAATCGCGTTGTTCCAGCGTTTGAATAATGCTCTTAAATGCCGTATTGCTCTGTGGGTGCGTTCGTCCCAGGTTTTGCAACGCAGCGATTAACTCTTTATCAGCAGCGCTATTCGCTTCCTCTGCTATCCCTGCCACTTCATGGTAGATGCGTTGATAATTTTCTGGCGTTGGTGCAATGCGGCGTGTCCCAAGCTGCTTGAAGGTTTCACGTGCGATTTCGGTCGGATTGGTTAATTTGGACATAGTCAATAAATCTGCCTAATCAGGCGTTGATGTACCCATTAGACGTTTTTGGACTTAGGAAAAGGTGGCATCCATACCCGCTGCAGCGGCACTGATTCCTTGTGCGGCGCGGGTGATTTGTTCGAGCTCTGCGGTAGAGTCTTTGGCCAGTTGCGCGATGTTTTCGGTATGTTGCGCAATGCTTTGACTGGATTCTTTTTGGGCATGTGCGGTGTGCATAATCGTGGCGATTAAATCACGCTCGCCAACGACAGCGCCACGGGAACAAGCTAAGGCTTCTGCAACTTCCTCCAAGGACTCCATGCTGGAGGTGAGATGAACGCGCCCGGCGGTAATGGTTGAGTCCAATTTGCTGGATTGTTGGCCCACAAGTTTAGTCACATCATCGATTTCTCGTGCCGCTTGTGCGGATTTTTCTGCCAGTTTGCGCACTTCGTCTGCAACCACAGCAAAGCCACGCCCTTGCTCGCCGGCGCGCGCGGCTTCAATCGCGGCGTTAAGCGCAAGCAAATTGGTTTGATCTGCAATATCCTTGACTTGGCTCGTCATGGCGGTAATGGTTTGCATGCTGGTCATAAATTCAGTCACGGATTGCGCAATGATGCCCACCGCAGAATCGACTTCATCGATCCCCCCCATTAAGCGCGATACGCTTTCGTTGCCATTTTGCGTATTGAGCATGCATTCATCGGCCTGGTTGACCGCATGTGTTGCGCTTTCATCAATATTACCTAATGCCACGCTTAAGGTTTCTAGTTCGAGTTGGGCTTCGGTTGCGAGTTGAGCTTGATGTTGAGAAGAGGCATTGAATCGTTGCAAGGATTGAGTGATGCGTTCAATGTCTTGATTAACGGCGCCAACACGTTGCTGTAAATCGTTGTTTTGCTGCTGTGCTTGATCGAGTATTTGATTCATGCTGTTGATCAGCATTTGCCAGTCGGCGTTATTTCCACTACTGGGCAGACGCTGATGTCGGGCGCCATGACTGATGGCTTGCGCGCTCGCTAATAAGGATGCGCTAGGCGCGCTGCCCTGTGCGAGCCAGAAACTTACGCCCGTGGCTAACAAAGCGCTAACAATCAAAGCAGAAATCATTGCGGCTGAGGCGGTGCCGCTCACGAAGATAGTGATCCCAATGGGAAGCAGGGTTATGACGGCGCTGGCAATAATCTTAGTTTTAATGTTCATGTTAGGCCTTTAATGGACTGATTATTAAGGGCATGCCGGGTAATGAAATCCCATTAAGCGTATGCCGAGAAGCATCGAAATGCTGTTAATATACGTTACGGCATTGGCTACTATAACTTTAGCCAGTCTTAACTTTATGGAGATGCTGTTTTAATGAGATCCCTATGGCGCTTCGCGCTGCTTATGAGCGTCGGTATATCGATATTACCGATGGCGCAAGCTGCGCAGCAAAATATGATTGAAATTCGGCATACAGCCGAAGCTTTTGCCAAGCAACAGACGGCACATTTGTCTGGGCAAGTCAGCGTGAACGTTGGGGCGATCGAGCAGATGCAGCTTGCCGCATGTCTCAAGTTGCAGGCCTTCTTGCCATTGGGGGCGAAACTCTGGGGAAATAGCAATATTGGCGTGCGCTGCGTGCAAGGCGGGGATTGGACGGTCTATGTTCCGGTGACGGTCAGGGTGCAAGCGCCAGTGTTGGTTGCCACACGTCCCTTGGCCAGCGGAACTCAGCTTGCAGCAGGAGATTTAACGCTGCAAATGGCGGAATTGACTCAGTTGCCAGCCAGCGTGATCACCGCGTCGGAGGATGCTGTGGGCAAGGTGCTGACATCCGGCATTGTTGCCGGTCATCCGCTACGACAAGAGATGTTGCGTGCGCCGATTTTGGTGCGCCAGGGTCAAAGTGTTCGTTTGGTTGCACAGGGCCAAGGTTTCAAAGTCAGTTCCGAAGGGAAGGCTTTAAGCAGTGGGGCGGTTGGTCAGCAGGTACAGGTTAAAACCCAAAATGGGCAAACCGTGAGTGGAATTGTCAACGCCGACGGTACGATTGAAGTACGATTTTGACGCTATTTTGTGCGATATTGGGCGGCGCTAAGTGGGGAGTGTGGTACAGAGTTTGGACGAGGTTTTAGGCGCGGTACTTTTGCAATATCGTCACAATATTGTCATGCCAATTTCCTATGGTGAGATAGGCGTGAAAGTTTTTGTCAGTGACCACTGGCGGGGTGCCAAACTTAGACTTTAGCGGGGTTTGTTGTTAAACTAAACCGTTGTTAGCTCCCGGTGAACACTCCTGGGCGTGGCCTGAAAGCCTTGACTAGCGCGGGATTCAAACTAGCTTCGGATTACCGGAGCGTCATCATAAACAGCTAAAGATTTCGGGTGTATCAGCCGAAATTAAATTGGGCACAGAGTGTTTCCGTGCTTGGTAAATCGAGGATATTGCCTTGAAGATTAATAACAGCAGCAAACCGTCAACACCGGCGAAAGTCGGTCAAGCTACAGCGAAGCCAAGTGGCGGTGCCTCAAAGTCGCCGCGGGCTAAATCGTCGTCGGATGATAAGGTCGAAATTGGCTCCCTGTCGTCGCAATTGCAGGCGTTGGAAAGCAGTTTGGACAATGTTCAGGTGGTCGATACTGCACGTGTTGAAGCCATTAAACAGGCCATTAGCGAAGGACGCTTTCGGGTTAATCCGGATGTGATCGCTGATCGTTTGCTGACGACGGTTAAAGAGTTGGTACTCAATCACAAAGGTTAAGCTTTGTTCCAGGAACTGGATTCCGCAAGATTCAACGCTTTTCTCGCTAGCCTTAAACGCGAGTTTGAAGCTTTCCGTCAATTCCACCAAATTTTGAGTGCAGAGCATGCCGCGCTGGTGCGCGGTGATGCCGATGAACTACTTGTCCTAGCGCAACGCAAAAATGAACGTGTGTTGGAGTTGACGCACCTCGCGGAGGCACGCGACCGTTATCGAGCCGAATTGGCCGGCAACACCAATCAACTTGGGATTACCGCTTGGTTGGAAGCTTACGATCCAACTGATCAACATCATGCCGGTAAGTTGTGGCGTGATTTAATCGAACTAGCGCGCACAGCAAAAGAATTGAACCAAAGTAACGGTCAGTTAATTCATACGCGTCTTGCGCATAATCAGCAGGCCTTAACTGTGCTTCTGGGGGCGAATGCCGGTACGAGTAATCTCTATGGGGCGGATGGCCAAGCCTATATGTCGAAGCCGACAAGTAGCGGTGGAAAACCACTGGGTAAAGCATAGACCATCAGGTCGAGCGCGTCTTTCTCTAGACGCGTAGTCATTCTCGTTTATTTTTCAATGTTAATGTTATGAAGCTGGCTGTGGGTTGCCTTGTCAGGCGATAGCGTTACGGGACTTGCGGTGGTGGAGGGGGCTGCGGCGGCGGTTCTTGTGGTGTTCCCTTGATGGGAATTTCGGTGGTTTTGTTGGGCGCCTCTGAAATAATCAGCATGGTGACACGGCGGTTTCGAGCACGTGATTCATTATCGGTGTTGGGGACGACCGGGCGGTTGTCTGCATAGCCAATCGCGACCATGCGTTGCGGATCCACGTTGTTTGCACTAAATAGTCGCACTACGCTACTAGCGCGCGCTGAGGATAATT
The DNA here is from genome assembly GCA_024641855.1 of Betaproteobacteria bacterium. GTDB lineage: Bacteria > Pseudomonadota > Gammaproteobacteria > Burkholderiales > Thiobacteraceae > RBG-16-58-11. Next base: position 28,157 of record JAHECG010000005.1, read on the forward strand.
CCCAATTGGATGGATAAAAGGCCGTACTAATCGGTGCGTCGTCAGTGTGACCTTCAATTTGAATCTGATTGGGTGCCTGTGCCAATAATTTAGCGACTGCTGCGAGGGCTTTAGCCGATTCCGGTTGCAAGGTTGCTTGTCCCGGAGCGAAGAGAACCGCAGCATTAATTTCCACCGTGATACCACGAAGACTCTGCGTGATTTTGACTTGGTTGTCGTTGATTAATGGTGTCAGAACCTTGAGCAGGTCTTGCGCAATCTGCCGCATGTCTTCGGTGCGCTCTTTGACTTTAGGGTCGAGCAGTGCCGGTTTTTTTGGCGCAACCGATTTGATGGGGCGAGGTAGGGCTTGCGGTTGATTCAAATGCAGTTGCTGATCGGCGTCAGGGCTTTTAAACGCACTGCCCAAGGAATCGGATAACACACGGTACTTGCCTTCATTGACTGAAGAGATGGAATACATCACCACAAAAAATGCGAACAGCAAGGTAATAAAGTCTGCGTAGGAAATCAACCAACGTTCGTGGTTCTCATGTTCTTCCGGTGGTTTTCTGCGGCGGCGCATGCGACTTTGATTTCCGAAGCCGGCGTTAAACTAGGTAACCCTGCAATCGACGTTCGATCAGGCGGGGGTTTTCACCATTCGCGACCGCGATTAAACCTTCGATCAACATTTCACGCATGACGACTTCACGGCCGATAATATTTTTAAGCTTATTCGCGATCGGTAGAAAAAACATATTGGCGAAGCCGACGCCATAGACGGTTGCGACAAACGCCACGGCGATACCTGCGCCCAATTTACTAGGGTCGGAGAGGTTTTCCATGACATGGATCAGCCCCAGCACTGCTCCTAAAATACCGATAGTGGGTGCGTAACCACCGGCAGATTCCCAAACTTTGGCGGCGAGACGTTGCTGCGCTTCATAGGCGTCGACCTCGACCTGCAGCGTTTCGCGCAGTGTTTCCGGTTCGGCGCCATCAATCAGCATTTGTAGACCGCGTTTGGCAAATGGGTCATCCAGATCTTCGATTGCCGGTTCAAGGGCGAGCAAACCACCGCGGCGTGCGGTATTACTCCATTCGGCAACTTGCCGAATGAGATAAGAAGGATCTTGCGGGGGAGGTACAAAAGCCCATTTCGCCATGCGCATGCCCCGTAAGAAAACGGGGAGCGGATTTTGCAGCATGATAGCCCCGAGGGTGCCACCAATGACGATGATGAAAGCCGTAAGTTGAAACAGCGAGTTGGCGTGGCCGCCTTCCAGTAATTGACCGCCGATGATCGCGACGAGTGCGAGTAGGATGCCGAAAAAGCTGGTGAGGTCAAATTTGCGCATGGCGGTTATGAATACTATACCTGCGCCTCATTGGCGATTAGCGTTTATCTTGAATCCATTCCAAAAGCTTGGCGCGAAGACGCGCGACGGCTTGGCTATGGAGTTGACACACGCGTGACTCGGAGACGCCCAGCACTTCACCGATTTCACGCAGATTGAGTTCCTGTTCGTAGTACATGCCCATCATTTGTTTCTCTCGCTCGGGCAGAGCGCCGATGGCTTCTGCCAGGAGTTTGCGAAATCCTGCGTCTTCCAGCATCTGCAACGGATCGCTGCTTTCATTGGCCACATGGCGCTCGAAAAAATCGGCATCTTCAGAGTCTTGCAGATCTTCGTAATACAACAGTTGATGGCCGCGTGCATCAAGCAACATGTGCTGGTATGCGCTGATATCAATATCCATCGCTTTCGCGATTTCTTCCTCATTCGGCGCGCGTTTATGTTGCTGCTCTAAATTATTGATGGTGGCTTCAATGGTACGCAGGCTTTTGCGTACGGTACGTGGTAACCAATCGGCTTGCCGAAGTTCATCCAGCATTGCACCACGGATACGCTGTGCTGCATAAGTTTCGAATTGCGCACCTTGGGTATCGTCATAGTTTCTGGCGGCGTCCATTAAACCAATTAAGCCGGCTTGAATGAGATCATCAACCTGTACGCTAGCTGGGAGCTTAGCCATGAGGTGGTAGGCAATGCGCTTCACCAGAGGGGCGAATTTTTTTACGTAATCATCGATGGTTAATGGGGTATTCAAACGGTACCTAAGCCTTGTTGGGTCAATCGCTAAACACGGACGGTCAATTCCACCGTTCTACACGACATGATAAGCCGTTGTAGGAATTCATCCAAGTATCCGCTATTTTCGCGCATCATGGGCCAAGCCGCAATGACCTGACCTAACGCGCGGTAGGCGTGGCTGGCGGCGGCATCCGGAAAGGCTTCAACTACCGGCTTATTGAGCTTGTTGGCGCGTTTAACCAATTCGTCCCAAGGTACCGAAATCAGGCTTTCCAACTGTGTATTGAGGTAGCGTGCTGCAACATCTAGCATATTGTTGCCCAGTGTCGCAGCGCGGTGATCGTCTTTAGTTTTTGCCGCAATGAGATAAAAGCGGTTCCGATCGAGCGCTTGCGCCAATTGCTTGATCAGGGCATAAGACTGGGTAATGGCTTGGCGCTCGGGGCCAACCATGATCAGCACTTCATCCGCCGCTGCGGCAGCGGCGAGGGTGATTTGTCTGCGATCAGCAGCCAAATCAATTAGGAGTACATCCGGTTGCTGGGGTAGGGCGGCCAGTGATTGGCGCAGGCGTTCTTGCGCCGCGCTGCCGAGTTGCCCGATGCGACGCAACCCCTCGCGTGCGGGCAAGACGTGGAGGGCGGCGCTATAGTGCAACAAAGCTTGTGCTAAGGTGAATTGCTCTTTCAGGACTTGTGCGAGTTCACAGCGCGGTATCAGTCCTAAGCGCGCTGCACAACTGTCGTTGCCGATGCCTTCGTCGAGAATGAGTACGGATTTTCCTTGGGTTACCAGCGCCTGTGCCAGATTGATCACGACATTGGTTTGGCCGACGTGTGGTTTACCGCTGGCGACCGCGATGACGCGCATATGATCGCGACCCAAGAGTCGGCGCAAACCTTCCGCTTGATCGAAGCCGAAGCCGCTCATGGGTTTAGGACGCGGCTTGTGCTGCGTCGAGGAAAGCGTGCGCTTCGTCTTCACGCGCACTGATCATGATGGGATATTCGTTGTCCTGGGGTTTGTGGGGTGCTTGCGGGGTACTCTTCATCGCGCGATCAACCAAGTAATGTGCCTGTGCCAAGTGCAGATCTTCCGGTACGCGCTGGCCATTGGTGACGTAGTGGATGCTGAGTTTGTGGCGAATCGCGACATCTAGCACTGGCGCCAGGCTTAAGGCTTCGTCGATCTTGGTTAAAATCGTTCCGGAAAACCCGGTACCTTGATAAGCGCGCACCACGTCATCCAACGTTCCAGCTTGTGCCGTGGCGGAGAGCAGCAATAACCGTTGTATGCGTGGATTACCCGAGAGCAATGCGAGTTGTTCGCGGATGCGATGGTCACGTTGGCTCATGCCAGCGCTATCAATTAGCACCAAATGTCGATTATTTAGATCGTTCAATGTCCGGTTTAATTCGGCTTCATTTTTGACGGCGTAAACGGGAACATTCAAAATTTTTCCGTAGATTTTGAGCTGCTCATGCGCACCGATACGATAGGTATCGGTTGTGATCAGCGCGAGACTGGGTGCACCATGTTTTAACACGCAGCGGGCGGCAAGCTTAGCGATGGTCGTGGTTTTTCCCACGCCAGTTGGTCCAACTAAGGCATAGACGCCACCCTGCATAATCGGTTCGTCGCGACTGCCAGCGCAGTGTAAATTATGAGCCAGTGCATTCTTCATCCAGCGGAGTGCTTGATCTTGGTTTAAGGCTTTCGGCAATGCACCGGAAAGTTCACGCGCTAAACGCGGCGAAAATCCGACGCCTAACAAGGTACGCAGAACATCGAATTTCTGCGGGTCAGCATTTTTCATTTCACCCCAAGCTAGATTGACGAGCTGACTTTCAATCAGACTACGGATGTTTTGCACTTCCTGGGTGAGGTTTTCCACTAATAGCGTGGATTCCGCTTGCGGTTTTGCGGGCGAAACATCTTTTGTCGTGTCCGCTCCCTTTGGGATAGTGTTATTTGCCGTTTCAGGCGTGTAGTGGGGCTCTTGCGATGGCGCATCCAACACGTGCAAGCCCGGAATGTCATGGCGCATGGGGAGCGTGGGAGCGTGCGCAGGTTTTGATCGTGGGGGGACGGACGTGGGACTGGCGGTGAGCGCGGCCATATCATTTTCGGCTACAGCCATAATCTCAACTTGGCCATCTTGAACCCGATTGGAAAGAATTAAAGCGTCTGGTCCGAGGACGTCGCGCACTTGGACCAGGGCTTCGCGGGTGGTGGTGGCGGTAAATTTCTTAACGATCATGCGTTACCTCCCAGAACAGCGGTGACTTTAATGGTTTTTGTATTGGGAATTTCGGCGTGCGAAATAACTTTTAATTGCGGGGCTACGCGACGTAAGAAGCGTGACAACAGCACGCGTAACGATGCTGGCACGAGAAGAACGGGCGGTAGACCGCGACTTTCTTGATCCTGCACCACGCGTCCGGTTTGCATCAGCAGGCGTTCCGCGAGCGAGGGTTCCAAGCCAGCCGCTTGTGCATCTGTGCCCACGGCTTGCGTGAGCATGTGTTCAAGCGCTGGCTCAAGCGCAATGACCTGTAGTTCGGATGCATTTTGGTAAATATCTTGAATAATCGCTCGACCCAGTCCGACGCGTACGGCGCTGGTGAGCTCGTCGGTGTTTTTGGTGGTCACGGCCTGATCGGTGAGGACGCCGATAATGGTGCGCATGTCGCGAATCTGAATACCTTCGTCGAGTAAATTTTGCAATACGCGCTGTATGCCGCTGAGCGAGAGTAATTCAGGTAGTAGCTCTTCAGTAAGTTTGGGTATTTCTTTGGCGACATGGTCTATGAGTTGTTGTGTTTCCTCGCGGCCTAATAAATCGGCGGCATGGGTTTGCAATATTTGCGATAAATGGGTTGCAATTACAGTGCTAGCATCGACCACGGTGTAGCCATAAGTTTGTGCTTGCTCGCGCAGGCTGGAGTCGATCCAGACTGCCGGTAATCCGAAGGTGGGATCCTTGGTCGGGGCACCCGGGAGTTGGCCTAAAACGCGGCCAGGATTGATGGCCAAGAATTGGCCGGTTTGTGCTTCACCACGACCAATTTCTACGCCTTTGACGATAATGCGATAGGCGTTTGGGCGTAGATCCAAGTTGTCGCGAATATGCACCGGGGCAACTAAAAACCCCATGTCTTGGGCGAATTTTTTGCGTATACCGCGGATGCGCCGTAATAGTTCGCCATCCTGGGTTCGATCTACCAGGGGAATCAGGCGGTAGCCTACCTCTAAACCTAAGGTATCGATTTGCCCCACATCGTCCCAACTTACATCGACTGGCTCCGCCGAAGGCGGCGGTGCGACTGGCTCAGGCACCGTTTCTTCAACACGTCGTTTTTTGGATATGTTGTTGCCGATTAAAATCAAACCGCCTGCCAAAGCCAAGAAGGAGAAGTGCGGCATACCGGGAATCAGTCCCATCACGCCCAGAATCGATGCGGTGATGTACATGACTTCTGGTTTCAAGAACAACTGTTCAATAATTTGCTCGCCGATATCGCGCTCGGCCGACACACGCGAAACCACAATACCGGCAGCCGTGGAAATAATCAGGGACGGAATCTGTGCGACTAACCCATCGCCAATGGTTAACAATGTGTAGTTATTGAGTGCTTGTGAAATCGATAAATCGTGCTGCAATACACCCACGGCCAAGCCGCCGATGATATTGATGAGCATAATGAGAATGCCGGCGACGGCATCGCCGCGCACAAATTTACTGGCACCGTCCATCGCGCCATAAAACTCGGCCTCCATCGCGACTTCGGTCCGGCGACGACGGGCCTCGTCTTCGCCGATTAGCCCGGTATTCAGATCGGCGTCGATTGCCATTTGCTTGCCCGGCATCGCGTCCAAGGTGAAGCGCGCGGCAACTTCAGCGATGCGTCCCGAGCCCTTGGTGATGACGACAAAGTTGATGAGCACTAAAATACCAAAGACTACGATACCGACCGCATAGTTGCCGCCGACGAGGAAGCTACCGAAGGCTTCGATCACTTTTCCGGCAGCGTCGGCACCGGTGTGACCCTCCAAAAGCACGACCCGAGTCGAGGCGACGTTGAGCGACAGGCGCAACAACGTGGTGAGCAATAAGATCGTAGGAAATACTGCAAAATCGAGAGGTTTTCTCAAATACAAGCTGACCAGGAGCACAATCATCGCGACGGCGATATTGAAGGTGAACAAAAGGTCGAGCAGGAACGGTGGTAATGGCAGAACCATCATGGCTAGAATCATGACGACCAGAATCGGTCCGGCCAGACGCTTCATATCCAAATTGGAAAAAAAGCCAGCTGATTCGACGCGTGCGTTCATCTAGATGCGCTCCAATTCTGGAACATCCATATCTTCCGGAACCGGTAGGTTGCGTGGCGGTTTGGGTGGCGTAGCGTTGTAAGATGGCGCGCGTAATTGATAAACATAGGCCAAGACCTCAGCCACGGCGGTATACAGTCGTTGCGGCACTTCGTTGCCAATGTCCGCATGCCGATAGAGCGCACGTGCTAAGGGTGGAGCCTGGAGCAATGGGACTTTATGTTCACGCCCGAGCTCCATGATGCGTTCGGCAACCAAGCCACTGCCTTTGGCCACGATTTGTGGCGCACCCATACTTTTCTCTTCGTATTTCAGCGCAACGGCGTAGTGTGTCGGGTTGGTTACGATGACATCCGCTTTAGGGACTGCGGCCATCATGCGTTTTCGCGCGGCTTCGCGTTGTGCGGAGCGAATACGGGCTTTGATTTGCGGATCGCCTTCCGATTCCTTGGATTCGCGCTTCACTTCTTCCTTGGTCATGCGCAGGTTTTTTGCATAATTCCAAAGTTGAAATGGTACGTCGATCGCGACAATCAGCAACATGGCGCTGACGAGATAGAGCGTGGTATTCAGGAGCATGTGACTGAAATGTGAAATCCCGCTATCGAGCGGTTCTGAAACCAAGGAGAACATTTCATCCCGATACCCCCAAATCACCCAAATGGCGATGCCGCCGAGCAGGGCTACTTTGAGTAAAGATTTCAGGAGTTCCACTAAGCCATTTACGGAAATGATGCGTTTGAGTCCGGCGATGGGGTTGAATTTTCCGAAGTTGGGCGCGAGGGCTTTCCACGACAGGTTCCAACCCGCAAGGAGTAGGGGGCCCGTGAGCGCTGCCAGAATCATTACCCCAAAAAGGGGAAGGAACGCGATCATGATTTCGGTGAAATCTTGCATTAAGCGCGTCGTCATCATGCCCGGATCGAACGCAGAAGTGCGGTCGAAGACAAAGCCGCGACGCATGGTGTCCATGAGTTTTTCTGAGAAGAAGCTTCCTAAGGCCATGAGCACTAGTAACGCCGCCATTAACTCGATAAATGTCGACAATTCACGTGACTGGGCGACCTTACCCTCCTCACGCGCACGCTCAATACGCTTATCCGTGGCTGCTTCTGTTTTTTCTAAATCGGAGTCTTCCGCCATCTATACCCCCACGGGAAAGATAGTCTGAACCTATTTAGCCTAAAACACAAGATATGGTGGGGAGAATGCGGGAAAAAATCTATAGATAGTGGCTAGAGCGTGGGGGTCGAAAGCTTAAATTTATGCAAAAAATAGAAAATTTACCCGGAATAAAACGGGATTTAACTGACTTCGTCGATCCAGGTCATTTGGATGGCTTCCAGGATTTTTTCACCCGAAGCGTTCGGGTCGTCGTCAAAATCTTCTAGCTCGGTGACCCAGCGGTGCAAATCGGTGAAACGCACATATTGCGGGTCGATCTCGGGGTGTGCTTCGGCCAGTTCGATGGCGATGACATGCACATCAGTCCATTTCATATTCAGTGTCCCTCTTTAACCATGTTGATGTTGTATTTTGGAATCTCGATGACCAAGTCTTGCTGATCAATGATCGCTTGGCAAGATAAGCGCGAATTGGGTTCTAATCCCCAAGCTTTGTCGAGTAGATCCTCTTCTGTTTCATTGGCTTCGGCAAGCGACTCCAACCCTTCGCGCACAATCACGTGGCATGTGGTGCATGCACAAGACTTTTCACAGGCATGATCGATTTCGATGTCGTTGGCGAGTAAGGCGTCGCAAATTGTGGTGCCGCTGGTGGTGTCAATGACCGCGCCTTCCGGGCAGAGTTCGACGTGAGGGAGAACGATGAGTTGAGGCATGGCGTTTAGAATAACCTGTTTGTCAGTGCGAGAGAAATTAAGTCGAGAGATCTGCGATTTTTTGTCCGGTCAGCGCTTTTTTGATGGAGGCATCCATGCGTCGGGCAGCAAAGTCTTCAGTGGCGCGATTCAGGGCTTCGACAGCGGCCTTGATGGCGCGATGGTCGGAGCCGCTTATTGTGTTTTGCAAAGCTAACTGGCTGGCAGTGATCGTTTCATGTTCAGCGGGGGTCAGCAGGGCACTATCGGCTGCCAGAGCAGCATTTACAGCTTCCAGAATGCTTTGCCCTTCAACTCGTTGTTCAGCCAAGGCGCGTGCCTGCATGTCGTCGCCGGCAAAATCGCGCGAGGCGGATAGCATGTTGGTGATCTGATCGTCGGTCAGGCCATAGGAAGGTTTGACCGTAATGGCGGCTTCTACACCGCTGATTTGTTCGCGTGCCGAGACGGAAAGAAGGCCGTCGGCATCGACTTGGAAGGTCAGCCTGATACGGGCCGCTCCCGCCACCATGGGCGGTATGCCGCGCAACTCGAAGCGCGCCAATGAGCGGCAATCGGCCACAAGTTCACGCTCGCCTTGCACGACATGGAAACTCATCGCGGTTTGGCCATCTTTATAAGTGGTGAAGTCCTGGCCGCGCGCAGTCGGGATGGTGGCGTTACGCGGAATGACTTTTTCCACCAAGCCGCCCATAGTCTCGATGCCAAGCGAGAGGGGAATCACATCCAGCAGCAACATCTCTTCGCTGCTCTTATTGCCGGCCAACACATTGGCTTGGATCGCTGCGCCGAGTGCGACGACTTTATCCGGATCGAGGTTGGTGAGCGGTTCTTGTTGGAAGAACTCGGCAACTGCGCGTTGGATATGCGGCATGCGCGTTGCGCCGCCAACCATTACCACGCCTTTGATCTCTTCTGCAGTCAATTCCGCATCGCGTAAGGCCTTGCGCGTTGGCGCCAAGGTTTTTTGCACCAGGCTTTGGGTGATTTCAGTCAGGATTTGACTGGTGATTTGCAAGTCCACCATCTCGCCCGTAGAGAGCATTGCGGTAAAACGCGTTTCGGGATGGTTGGTCAACTCTTCTTTGACCTCGCGCGCCTTAGCCATCAGCATGCGTGTGTCGCTGGCGCTCAGTGGCGTTAAAGCGGCCTGCTCTAACACCCAGCAAAAGACGCGACGGTCGAAATCGTCGCCGCCGAGGGCAGAGTCGCCATTGGTGGCGAGCACTTCAAATACGCCTTTTTGCAGCCGAAGAATGGAGATGTCGAAGGTTCCGCCACCCAAGTCATACACGGCATAGATACCCTCAGCGGCATTGTCCAAGCCATACGCCACTGCGGCGGCAGTGGGTTCGTTGAGCAGGCGCAAAACATTCAGGCCAGCCAAGCGTGCCGCATCTTTAGTGGCTTGACGTTGCGCATCATCGAAATAGGCGGGCACGGTAATCACTACGCCGACCAATTCGCCGCCGAGCGCTTTTTCAGCGCGGCTACGCAATGTCTTCAGAATCTCAGCAGATATTTCAACTGGTGTTTTAACACCAGCGCAAGTTTTGATTTGCACCATGCCCGGGGCGTCAATAAATTTGTAGGGCATTTCATTCGCATGCGGAATGTCTTTCAAACCGCGCCCCATGAAACGCTTCACCGAGACGATGGTGTTATGCGGATCGGCGCATTGATGCGCTTGCGCTGGATAGCCCACTTCCGTATTTCCATCGGCGTCATAGCGCACAATCGAGGGTAACAGCGAGTGACCGGTGCCGTCGTTGAGGACAATGCTCATGCCGCTGCGCACCGTGGCCACCAGTGAATTAGTCGTGCCCAAGTCGATTCCTACCGCGAGGCGGTGTTGGTGTGGGGCAGCGCTCATACCCGGTTCGGCAATTTGTAGCAGAGCCATTAAGTCTCCAGGGCTTCTAATGCGTCGTTAATTTCTTCGCGCAGTTTATCTAAGAAGCGCAGCTTGCGCACAGCGCCTGCCGCACCGACGTAATCTTGTTGTTGATCGAGTTGCTGCGCCAGTTCTGCGTGCAACGCATGGGTAGCATGGCGCAATTTTCCAGCGAGTTGGTCTAACGCAGCTGGATCGGCGGCATCGGTTGCTTCGCCAATGCCTTCACGCCATTCCATTTGTTCCATCAGGAAATCAGCGGGCATGGCGGTGTTGGTTTCTTCTTGCGTGTCGATGTCATGCAGACTGAGTAAATAGCGCGCACGGTTGATCGGTTGTTTCAGGGTTTGATAGGCTTCGTTCACATGCGTTGAACACTGCATGGAAAGCCGTCGCTCGGCATCGCTGGCATTACTGAATTTGTCCGGATGTACTTGCGCTTGTAGTGCACGATAGCCGGGCTCAAGATGAGCCAAATCGATCTGGAACCGGGGTTCCAAACCGAATAAAGCAAAATAATTTTGGGAAAAATCGATCACAAGCGTGGGTGGGCCAATGAGCCCGGATTAGACGTTAAAACTTTCCCCGCAGCCGCAGGCATCCTTGACATTGGGGTTGTTGAATTTAAAGCCTTCGTTGAGGCCTTCGCGCGCATAGTCGAGCTCCGTGCCATCGATATAGACTAAGCTTTTTGGATCGACAAACACTTTCACGCCGTGGCTTTCAAAGGTGGCATCACCTGCGGTGGCCTCATCGGCGAATTCCAATACATAAGCGAGCCCGGAGCAACCTGTGGTACGCACTGCTAAACGCAGGCCCACGCCTTTACCGCGCTTAGCGAGGTAGTTCTGCACATGCTTAGCGGCTTGTTCGGTCAGCGTAATAGCCATGTCTAACCTTTCGCCTTATTTCGCTGCAGCGGCAGCGGTATCGCCTTGATGTTTTTGTTTGTAATCTTCCACAGCGGCTTTGATTGCATCTTCCGCCAAAATTGAGCAGTGGATTTTAACCGGTGGCAGCGCCAATTCTTCGGCGATTTGCGTATTTTTGATCGACAAAGCTTGATCTAGCGTTTTGCCTTTGACCCACTCGGTGACGAGCGAGCTGGAAGCAATGGCTGAGCCGCAACCGTAGGTTTTGAATTTTGCATCTTCGATCAGGCCGTCTTTACCGACTTTTATTTGTAGTTTCATCACATCGCCGCAGGCGGGCGCGCCCACCATGCCGGTGCCGACATCGCCGTCTTCTTTGCCAAAAGAGCCAACGTTGCGGGGGTTTTCGTAGTGGTCTAAAACTTTATCGCTGTATGCCATGATCTTCTCCTGCTAAATAAGGTTAGTGAGCTGCCCACTGAATGGAATTGATGTCGATACCGTCTTGGTACATTTCCCACAGCGGCGACAATTCGCGCAGCTTGGCGATTTTGCTTTTCAGTAAATCGATGGTGAAGTCGATCTCTTCTTCCGTGGTGAAACGGCCAATGGTAAAACGAATGGAGCTATGTGCCAGTTCATCGGAACGACCCAGCGACTTCAATACATAGGAAGGCTCAAGGCTGGCAGATGTGCAAGCCGAACCGCTGGAAACAGCTACGTCCTTGATCGCCATGATGAGCGATTCGCCCTCGACAAAATTGAAGCTGATGTTCAGGTTGTGCGGCACACGGTTATCCATGTCGCCGTTGACATAGACTTCTTCCATTTCCTGGAAACCCTTGAGCAGCTTGTCGCGCAACATACGAATGCGATCGTTCTCCGTTGCCATTTCTTCGCGTGCGATACGGAATGCTTCTCCCATGCCGACGCATTGATGCGGCGCCAACGTACCGGAACGCATGCCGCGTTCGTGGCCACCGCCATGCATTTGTGCCTCTACGCGCACCCGTGGTTTGCGTCGTACGTAGAGTGCGCCAACGCCCTTAGGGCCATAAGTCTTGTGTGCCGAAAATGACATCAAATCGACTTTGAGTTTTTGCAAATCGATAATCACTTTACCCGTGGCTTGTGCGGCGTCGACGTGGAAAATAATGCCTTTCTCGCGGCAAATTTCCCCTAGCTCAGGAATGTCTTGGATCACGCCGATTTCGTTATTGACGTACATCACGGAGGCCAAAATGGTGTCGGGGCGAATGGCGGCTTTGAATTGTTCTATATCCAGCAAGCCATCCGGCTTGGTCGATAAGTAGGTGACTTCAAAGCCTTGGCGCTCCAATTCACGGCAAGTGTCGAGCACAGCTTTGTGCTCGGTCTTAACGGTAATCAGGTGCTTGCCCTTGCCCTTATAAAAGTGCGCCGCGCCTTTAATGGCCAAGTTGTTGGATTCGGTTGCACCGGAAGTCCAGATGATTTCTTTTGAATCGGCATTCACCAGTTGTGCAATTTGCGCACGTGCTTCCTCGACGGCTTTTTCCGCTTCCCAGCCAAAGGGGTGTGAGCGTGAAGCCGGATTGCCGAAATGTTCGGTCAAATACGGAATCATTTTCTGCGCTACGCGCGGATCAACCGGTGTGGTTGCAGAGTAGTCGAGATAAATCGGGGTGTTAACCATTGCAAATCCTTATTGAGTACCTGTTAGGCGGCAGCAGTATTCGCTACGCGCTTGTCTTTTACAATGGATACTTTGTCATCGGCCTGGTTGCGCTGCTGCACCACGAGCTCGGCTAGAGAAACCGCTTCCAAGTATTCATAAATATGTTTGTTCAGGCCGGTCCACAGTTCGTGTGTCATGCAACGGTGATCATCCAGACAATTACCTAAGCCACCGCATTGCGTAGCATCGATCGGCTCATCGACGGCGCGGATAATTTCCGCGACGGAGATGGCGTTGGTGTCCTTGGCGAGGCAATAGCCGCCGCCCGGCCCGCGTACGCTCTCAACCAGAGCGCGACGGCGCAATTTGCCGAAGAGTTGCTCTAAATAAGAAAGCGAAATTTTTTGGCGATCGCTGATGCCGGCTAAAGTCACGGGGCCATTGCCATTACGCATGGCTAAATCCAGCATTGCCGTTACTGCAAATCGTCCCTTCGTGGTCAGTCTCATCATTCGTCCCCTGTTTAGTAGATAACGGGAATTTTAGTGAACCCTACTAAATTAGTCAACTATTTTATTCAGGTAGTTAACGTCAAACTTTTCTTCAATGACGGATACCGTATTGCTATCCACACCAAGTTTCTGTAATGCATCTAAAATCAAGTGCATACGCTGGTCGTTGGCTGATATGTGATCAAGTATCGCGTGGATGGCTTGAACCACCGGATCATTCATGTCCTGACTAATGGCGTAAGCAGAAAATCCAATCTTTTCAGCAGTTTCCGCACGTATCTTGGCTTGTTCTGAATCCAGGATGCGTGCAGGAATGCCCACGGCTGTTGCACCGGGAGGAACATCCTTTACAACCACCGCATTTGAGCCGACTTTGGCACCTTCTCCCAGGGTAATAGGGCCCAAAATTTTCGCTCCAGCGCCGATGACGACACCTTTGCCTAAAGTTGGGTGACGCTTGCCCTTATTCCAGGAGGTGCCGCCGAGCGTAACGCCGTGATACAGAGTGCAATCATCGCCGATTTCGGCGGTTTCGCCAATAACCACCCCCATACCATGGTCAATGAAAACGCGCCGACCGATGGTGGCGCCGGGATGGATTTCGATACCGGTTATCCAGCGCGCAAAATGCGATAGAAAGCGCGCCAACCAACGTAAACGCCAGCGCCATAAGCCATGGGCGAGGCGATGGAGGATGAGGGCGTGGACACCAGGATAGGTGGTGAGTATCTCGAATGACGAGCGTGCAGCGGGGTCTCGTTCGAAAACGATCGCAATATCTTCACGCAGATGCTTAAACATAATCGGATACCAAGGTTAGCGTTTCATTATATTTAAGCTGACTAAATCAGTCCACCTTTGATTTTGTGAACAAATTTATTTGTTTAATGATACCCATCAGGATGCTGAACTCTTCTTTCTCCAATTGTGTGCGCGCAAACATACGACGAATTCTGGGCATCAGGCGTTTTGGGTGCGCTGGGTCGAGAAACTGTATGCGCGTCAGGGTTTCTTCCAGGCGTTGGTAAAAGAATTCGATGTCTTCCAAAGGCGCCATCTCTGCGGTGTCGGTGGGCGAGTTTGGCGCAGTCAGCGTCGCCATTCTGAGTTCGTAGGACATGATTTGCACCGCACTGGCAACGTTCAGCGAGGTGTAAGCGCTATCGGTCGGAATCGCGATGACATATTGGCAGCGGGCGAGTTCGGCATTGGAAAGGCCGTAGGTTTCGTTGCCGAAGAGCAGTGCAACTTCCTGCGTTGCAGCAACTTCGATCAAGCGCCGCGCGGCTTCGCGTACATCCAAACAGGGATTTTGTAGGCCGCGTCGACGTGCCGTTAAACCCGCTGCGATAACACTACCGCTTAAGGCTTGATCCAAGGTGGCGTGAACTTGCGCTTGTTCCAGCACATCGCGCGCATCACAAGCCAAGGCATCGGCCTCGGCGTCTGGGAAACGCTGCGGCTCAACCAAGTAGAGCCGGTTCAGTCCCATGGTCTTCATGGCGCGCGCGGCAGAGCCGATATTGCCGGGATGGCTGGTGTGATCCATCACGATGCGGATATTGGATAATGGGTTAACGGTGTTTTTCATTTAAAATGGCGTTTTTGCTCTTTAATCATCTTCGAAGGTTCACATGCACCCCATGCTCAATATTGCGGTCAAGGCCGCACGCCGCGCTGGCACCATCATCAATCGTGCAACACAAGATTTGGATTTGCTCACCGTACAGCGTAAAGGCAATCATGATTATGTGAGCGAGGTGGATAAGATGGCGGAGCAGGCGATCGTCGAAACCCTGCTGGAGGCCTTTCCCGACCATGCAATTCTAGCAGAAGAGGGCGGCGCTCAAGGCCAATCGGAGTATGTGTGGATCATCGACCCGCTCGACGGCACCACCAATTTTTTGCATGGGCTGCCGCAATTTGCCGTTTCCATTGCCTTGCAGCACAAAGGCTTGCTGAGCCAAGCAGTGGTATTTGATCCTTCGCGCAACGAGCTTTATACCGCTACTCGCGGTCGCGGGGCTTTCCTCAATGACCGTCGCTTGCGGGTCAGCAAGCAAACACGTTTAGAGGATGCTTTAATCGGCACGGGTTTTCCCTACCATGATTTTTCATTCATGGAGACGTACTTGAAAATATTTAAGGAGTTAATGCCGAAGGTTGCCGGCGTGCGTCGTCCGGGTGCGGCTTCGCTCGACCTCGCTTATGTGGCGGCTGGGCGTTACGACGCCTTTTGGGAAGCGGGGCTCAAGCAATGGGATATGGCGGCCGGTATCTTGTTGATCCAAGAAGCTGGCGGCCTGGTCACGGATTTCAAGGGTGAGGAAAATGTGTTGTCGAGCGGTAATATTGTCGGCGGCAATCCGAAAATTTTTGCGCAACTGCTGAGCATCATTCAGGCGCATGTTTAACCCCGGCAGGGGTTAGCGTCTGTCGATTGTTTTAAAAGCGCTGGCTAAACCCCACAGAAATACTTTTTCCTGTGGTGAGTTGTACGCCTCTGACATCGGTAGAAACCGGCAGTTGTACGAAGCCATAGATCTGTGTGCTGCCTCCAACAGCATAAGCCATGCCGGGGCTGATATAGAGCACACGACCGCCAGTATCCTTTGGTTCAGCATTTGAGCCAGTGTCGTGCGCACGAAGCTGGAAGTTCGCTTGCACAATCCCGCTCAAATCTCTACTGAATGCATAACGCCCACCCACATCCAGCGTAAAGCGGTCTCCGGGTTTATAGTTGTCATGGGTGGTGACGGCATGTTGCCATGAAGACTGGCCAAACCAGCTGAAGGCAGAAGCGCTGGGACGTGAATGATAGTTGATGCCCAATATCGTATCGGTGCTGCCACTACCCGGTTGTAAGGTGCGTTCAGCCACTTCACCGTCGCTGTTCGCGACATTGGTTTTACCGGTCGGCAGCTTTAATCCTAAATTTAAACTGAAACCACTGTCCTTGACTAACGGCAGTCGGAGGTTGATCCGCGCATCACCAATATCAGCGATATCCCAGTGGTCAAATATCTGCTCACCATGGTGGTTGTGAATATGATCGTGATTGCGAGTAACCCACGGTAATTGCATACCCAAGCCCCAGCCATTCTCGAAATTGTAATCCAGGCCGAGTTGAACATTGCGGTTTAATGTTCTGACTTCATCATGATGGCGATGGACTTCCCCGATGGCGACACGCTTTGAGCCTGCATACGGGCGGTCTTGATCGATGAAGTCATAGCGCAAATCAGCCTGCAATCCGGGTTCAACCCAAGCGCCTAGCGCGCGCCAGTCGCTATTTAAAGTGCAAAAAGTAGCGCCGCAGGAAGCGATAGCCGGGGCAGTGGTTAATAGCGTGAGGAGCATCGCTAAAACTGAGCGTGAACATGGAGACATGATTTCCCTTTGGACGTTGTTTTTTTAATATGCGCGAGTCTAAAGACGTGGGGCTGCGTATGGAATGCGACACAGTGTCGCAGCACAAGTGCCGATAAAACCGGCATGAAGTCGTTACAATGCGGTTTTAGCCAACGCATGGTCCTGCATGACACCGCAACGCCGTAACTTGAAACGCTTGATTGCGCTACGCGCGATTGAGGTCGTGTGCCAAGTGCTCGTGATCTACTTTGCCGTCTACATTATTGGGATGGCTTTGCCGACCACGGTACTGTTCGGACTGTCGGCAGGGTTAGCGCTCGCAACGTGGGCTAGCTGGTGGCGGGCGAGGCAATCTTGGCCGGTGACAACGCTAGAGTTGGCAGCGCACTTATTATTCGATATCGGTATCTTGACGGCCTTGCTCTATTTTGCCGGCGGCTCGACCAACCCCTTCGTAACCCTCTATTTATTGCCGCTTTCGATTGCTGCGGCCTTATTGCCTGCCAGACTGACATGGCTGATAGCAGGTCTTACGTTGGCGTGTTACACCTTGCTGTTGTTTGCTTTTCACCCTCTGCCGCAGGGGGCGGGGAGCTTCGCCTTGTTAGCGACTTTTTTGCCGGGTGGGTTGCATGGTGCGCACGACGCACATGGTATGCATGCAGATTTCGGTCTGCACATACTCGGCATGTGGTTTAACTTTGCCTTAAGCGCAATCCTCATTGCGTGGTTCGTGGCGCGGATGGCGCAATCCATCCGCGAGCGCGATCAACGCTTGGCGGCGGCGCGCGAACAAGCTTTGCGCAACGAGCAATTGGTCGCGCTGGGTACCTTGGCGGCCGGTGCAGCGCACGAGCTTTCAACACCATTGGCGACGATGCGCATGATTGCATCCGAATTGGAACGTGAACACAGCGCTGATACTGCACTCGCGCAAGATTTGCAATTGCTGCGCGCACAGGCCGATCAATGCAAACGCATTCTCACGCAGTTGACCGCCGATGCCGGTGCCGCACGCGCCGAACAGGCCGCCATCGTCAGCTGCGAGCAGTATCTTCAGCACTTGATGGAACAGTGGCAACTCTTGCGGCCGCAAGTCTCGCCGATCACGGATTTTTCCGGTACGCAAAACGGGACGATTGCCGCAGAGCGCACCCTGGATCAGGCGTTGATGAACTTGATCAATAACGCCGCAGATGTTTCTCCCGCACAAGTTGAAATCAGCGCGCGCTGGGACGAGACACAATTGCAAATCGAAATTCGCGATCGTGGCCCGGGGATGAGCGCTGCTGTGGCGGCGCGTGCCGGTGAGGCTTTTTTCACCACCAAAGGCCCGGCGCATGGTTTGGGTATTGGTCTATTTCTCGCCAATGCGACCATCGAGCGTGTTGGCGGCATTGTTAGTTTATTCAATCGCGATGGCGGGGGCGCTTGCGTGCGTGTGACGCTCCCTATCTTGGGGAAAGCGTGATGGAGCAAGAACGTCCAAGCTTGTTGTTGGTCGATGACGACGAGGCCTTTCGCCAAGTGTTGGCGCGCGCTTTGGAAAAGCGTGGGTTTGCCGTCAGTGCCGCAGCAGATGTGGCGTCGGCCAGTTTATTGGCACAAGCCAACGCCCCCGAATATGCGGTCATTGATCTTAAAATGCCAGGCCCTTCGGGCTTGATGTTGGTGCAGCGCTTAAAAGAATTGGATGCGGAAACGCGCATTGTCATGTTAACCGGCTATGCCAGTATCGCCACGGCAGTAGAGGCGATTAAGCTCGGCGCGACACATTATTTAGCCAAACCAGCCGACGTGGACGAGATCGTCCATGCGTTGCAGCAAACCGCAGGCGACCCCAATGTGACGATCAACAGTGATCCACTTTCGGTCGATCGCTTGGAATGGGAGCACATTCAAAAAGTATTAGCGGAAAACGACGGCAATATTTCCGCTACAGCACGCGCACTCAAAATGCATCGCCGTACCTTGCAGCGCAAGCTCGGTAAAAAACCGGTACGCACATGAAATTACGCGCGCCGGGTTGGATGCTGTTGGCTTGGCTATGCGTCTGTCCAGCTTGGGCTGAGCGCAATGCCCCAGTGCAGGTGCCAACCGCGAGCGTAAGCTACCCGCACGATCCCAGCAGCTATACCGAAGGCCTGCTATGGCACGAGGGTTTGTTGTACGAAAGTATTGGGCTTTATGGGCACTCCACACTCAGTGTGCGTGCGTTGAAGACGGGGCAAGTCTTGCGCAGTCAAACACTGGATTCCAACTTATTCGGTGAGGGCTTGGCCTTGGTCGGCGATGAGTTGGTGCAGTTGACCTGGAAAGAGCATCAGATTCTTATCTACGACAAATCCACGTTACAACGTAAACGCAGCTTGCCTTTCCCCTGGGAAGGCTGGGGGGCAACCTATGATGGTCAACAGTTAATCGTCAGCGATGGTTCTAATGCACTGCGATTCCTGGATCCCATCAGCGTTAAAGAGATGAAGCGCATTGCGGTACACGATGGCGATCAGCCCATCGATTTGCTGAATGAATTGGAATTCGTGCACGGTGAAATTTTAGCTAATGTATTTGGTTCGGATCGCATTGCGCGTATAGACCCGAGTAGCGGAAACGTGCTTGGTTGGCTGGATTTGTCGCTTTTGTATCCAATTGCGCAACGGCCAGCGATTGATGCAGTGTTAAACGGGATTGCTTACGATGCGCAGCAGCAGATGCTGTTGGTCACCGGAAAATACTGGCCAAAGCTATTCTTAATCCCATGGCCGAAACAGTAAGTTGTTAGCGAATGCTGTAGCAACGGTATAATTTCCGTTTCCAGCATATAAATAGCATTGCCTGTGCACAGGCACCCATGATGGACCAATCGCTCCCCACGCCACCGCTCGAATCCCATACGCCAATGATGCAGCAGTATCTGCGCATCAAGGCGCAGCATCCGGACATGCTGTTGCTGTACCGCATGGGCGATTTTTACGAGCTATTTTTTGAAGATGCGGAAGAAGCCGCGCGCTTGCTCGATATCACGTTGACCACGCGCGGTGCGAGCGCCGGACAGCCGATCAAAATGGCGGGCGTGCCGTATCACTCGGTAGAGCAATATCTCGCGAAGTTGGTGAAGCTCGGTTTGTCGGTCGCGATTTGCGAGCAGGTCGGTGATCCAGCGACGAGCAAAGGGCCGGTTGAGCGCCAAGTCGCGCGCATCATCACGCCCGGCACCGTCACCGATAGCGCCTTGCTCGATGAACGGCGCGAGGCGTATGTGATGGCAGCCTTGCCGCAACAAAACAAGGTTGGCTTGGCTTGGTTGAGTTTAGCCAGCGGCCGTTTTTTTGTGGCGGAACTATTGCCGCGCGAGTTGCTGTCTTTTGTCGAGCGCATCAAACCCGCCGAGTTGTTGTTACCTGAAGCGGCTGAGTCTGTTTTCGATAGCGGCAAGCTGGTGTTGAAACGCCTGCCGCAATGGCAATTCGATTTGGACAGCGCGCAACTCACGCTTGCGCAGCAATTCGCAACGCATGATCTGGCCGGTTTCGGTGTGGCGGACATGCCGATTGCGCTGACGGCTGCCGGCGCGTTGCTGGCATACGTTAAACAAACGCAGCGTGCGGCGTTACCGCATATCGTCAGCATCCAGCCGGAGTTTCAACGTGAATACGTGTTGATGGATGCTGCCACGCGGCGCAATTTGGAGCTAACGGAAACCATTCGCGGTGAAGCGGCGCCGACACTGTTGTCGTTACTCGACCATACTTCGGGTGCGATGGGCAGTCGCTTATTGCGCCATTGGCTGCATCATCCCTTGCGCAACCGTGCGACGATCATGGCGCGGCTGGAAGCCGTGGCAGCGTTACAGCAAGGCGCACCAACGCCAGTTTATGCGGCGCTGTTGCAATTGCTGCGCGGTGTCGCGGATATCGAACGCATCGTCGCGCGTGTCGCGTTGCGCACGGCTAGACCGCGCGATTTGGCCGCCTTGCGCGGAAGTCTGGCGCAATTGCCGGATTTGCAAACGTTATTGCAGAATTTACCGAGTGCGCGCATCGCGCAATTGTTGCAAATCGCGCAACCACAACAAGCGGTGGAGCAAGAGCTCGCACGCGCCATCAAGTCCGAACCCTCGGTGGTGTTGCGCGAAGGCGGCGTGATCGCCGACGGCTTTGATGCCGAGCTGGATGAACTGCGCGCAATACAAAATAATTGCGGCGAATTTTTATTGCAGCTCGAAGCGCGTGAGCGCGAACGCAGCGGTATTGCCACACTCAAGGTCGAATACAACCGCGTGCATGGTTTTTATATCGAAGTCGGCCGGGTGCAAGCGGACAAAGTGCCGGACGATTATCGCCGTCGCCAAACCTTAAAAAATGCCGAACGTTATATCACGCCGGAATTGAAAGCGTTTGAAGACAAAGCCCTGTCCGCCGCAGATCGGGCGCTCGCGCGCGAGAAATGGCTGTACGAGCAAGTGCTGGATAGTTTGCAAGCGCATCTCATGACGTTGCACAGCATTGCCGGTGCGATTGCGGAGCTGGACGTATTAGCCTCTTTCGCCGAACGTGCGCAGACGTTGAACTACGCCATGCCGGAATTCACGACAACGCCGAAGCTTGAAATTATCGGTGGACGCCATCCCGTGGTGGAAGGGCAGGTCGATGCGTTTATCGCCAACGACACGCAGTTGAATCGTACGCGGCAGATGCTGCTGATCACCGGCCCGAACATGGGTGGTAAATCCACCTACATGCGTCAAACCGCGTTGATCGTGTTGCTCGCGCATTGTGGTTGTTTCGTTCCGGCGCGCAGTGCGACATTGGGTCCGGTGGATCAAATCTTTACCCGTATCGGTGCATCGGATGATCTCGCCTCCGGCCGCTCTACCTTCATGGTGGAGATGACTGAGACCGCGAATATTTTGCACAACGCCAGTGCCGAAAGCTTGGTGTTGCTGGATGAAATCGGGCGCGGCACCTCGACCTTCGATGGTTTGGCGCTGGCTTATGCCGTCGCGCGCCAGCTGGCGGAAAAGACTGGTAGTTATACTTTGTTTGCCACGCACTATTTCGAGCTTACGCGCCTGAGCCAAGAGTTGAAACAGATTGCCAACGTGCATTTATCGGCGGTAAAGCATAAAGACAGCATCGTGTTTCTGCATGCGGTACAAGATGGCCCCGCCAGCCAAAGTTACGGACTGGAAGTTGCGGCTTTGGCTGGGGTGCCGGGCACCGTGATCCAACAAGCGCGACGTTATTTGGTGAGCCTGGAAAACCAAAGCGTCACGCGAGAAGGGCAAGGCGATTTATTTACCCAAGCACCCGAAGCGGAACCGCATCCAGCCCTGGAGAAGTTAGCGGAAATCGAGCCGGATGAATTGACGCCGAAACAGGCCTTGGAGTGTCTGTACGCGTTGAAGAAACTCAGCGATTAAAAGACTTGAACCGCCAAGACGCCAAGAGCGCCAAGGAAAAACCAAATCCTACTTGATATGTGAGCTTTGCTTTTCTTGGCGTTCTTGGCGTCTTGGCGTCTTGGCGGTTAATCGGTTTTAAAAGGATTTGATCCATGCAAGGTAAGCGTTCACGCGTTTTATTATCATTGTTTTTCATCACTGCTGGCGTCTTGCATTTTATTTTCCCAGAACACTACCTGAAGGTCATGCCGCCTTGGCTTCCGGCTCCTTTGACTTTGGTGTTTGTGAGTGGTGGATTCGAGATCGCGGGTGGCATCGGGGTGCTGCTGCTCCGCGTACGGCGTATGGCAGGCTATGGCTTGATCTTGTTGTCGCTGGCTGTGCTACCAGCGAATGCGCAAATGCTGCTGAACGAACATGCAGCAGGTACCGCGCTGATATGGCAGGGTTTGCTGGTGTTGCGCCTACCCTTGCAGTTGTTGCTGATGTATTGGATTTGGCGTGCAACGCAACCCATTCCAGAAGATTAGGGACAGGCTGTTTGATGGATGAAGTCAGTCGTGTCTTGCAGTGTCGGTGCGAGAAAACTTAAAGGCTGCGCCATGGCCAACATAATGCCGACATGCGCGACATCGGGATAGCTGATCACTTGCGCTTTGCCGCCATTTTCATTCACGGCGGCTGCCATGCGAAAGGTATTGCCGGGCTTAACCGTGGTGTCAGCTGCGCCGGTTAGCAACAGCATCGATGGCATGCTGTGGCCGACATAAAAAATCGGTTGCGATGTAATCAGCGGATTCGCGGTTTTAAACACCTGCTGCACATCGGCATCGTTAATCGGTAAAAAATCATAAGGCCCGGCCAAGCCGATGAGGCCGCAGGGCGCGCGATCGCTGTCGACTTGCTTACGTAGCTTGGGGTCGAGCGCCACAATCGCAGCCATATGCGCGCCAGCGGAATGGCCCATGATGAATATCCGTCGTGGGTTGCCGCCATAGGTTGCAATATTTGTTTCCACCCAGTGATAAGCCGCAGCCGTGTCCATGAGAAAGTCGCGCCAATCGACTTGCGGATACAGCCGATAATCCGGAATGACGGTCACGAATCCTTGTGCCGCCAAGCTATCGGCGACAAAACGATATTCATCTTTGTTGCCGAATTGCCAGCGGCCACCGTACATGAACAGCACCACGTCGGCATTTCGCGTGGGGGTGCTGGGTACATAAACATCCAGCGTTTGGCGTGCATCCTTGCCATAGGCTTGGTTAGCGGTTTGTTGATAGTGGGAGCCGCTGGTCGCGCTCAATATACTGAGCGGCGAGCAAGCGCTGACCATTAACAAGGCAAGCAAGCTCAGGACGTTAAAAAGCCCCCGCTGCCACAAAGGGTGCGAGGGCTGTTTATTCAGGCTTTGCAACAGGTGCTTAGTGATGATGTCCGTGCTCGCCATGTACGTGGCCGTGGGAAACTTCCTCCTCGGAAGCAGGGCGTACTTCAGTCACCGTGCAGGTGAATTTGAGTGTCTGTCCGGCCAAGGGATGGTTGCCATCGACAACGATGGTATCGTCGGTCACTTCGGTTACGGTGTAGAGCAGCATATCTTCGCCGTCGTCGGATTCGCCTTCAAACTGCATGCCGACTGCGACATCCGGCACCGGGAAGCGATCTTTAGGTTCGACGCGTACGAGTTCTGCATCGTATTCGCCGAAGGCAAATTCAGGCTCCAGAATGACGGTCAGCGATTCGCCGACTTTTCTGCCTTGTAGTTGTTCTTCCACTGTGGGGAAAATGTTGTCATAGCCGCCATGCAGGTAGCTGATCGGTTCATCGGCCTGTTCCAGAACCTCACCCTCGGTGTTTGCCAGTTGATAGGTGATGGAAACAACGGAGTCTTTAGTGATTTGCATTGAGAGGGCCTCAGATTTGATTCGCAATGATGGCGAAACGGGGTTTAGGAGGGGCCTGAGTTAGGCGTGCCAAGGCGCTATTCTACAATGCCTTGATCAATTTAAGCACTTCGGCAGCATGGCCCTTGGCGGTAATGCCATACAGCGCATGGCGCAGAATGCCGCTTTTATCGATAATGAAGGTGGAGCGCACGATGCCCATTTTCTTCACGCCATCCTTTTCCTTCTCTTGCCAAACGCCGTATTTATTACATACCGTGCCTTCGGTATCGGCCAACAACCGTACTGCCAATCCGTGTTTATCGCGGAATGCCGCATGGCTCATGCAGTCGTCGCGCGAAACGCCCAGTACGGCGGTTTTGAGCTTGATGAAATCCTCTTCCATATCGCTGAATTCAATCGCTTCCAGGGTGCAACCCGGGGTGTTGTCGCGCGGATAAAAATACAGCACGACGTGTTGCTTACCTTTGTAATCGGCGAGTTTAACGTTTTCCATCTCGGCATCGGGTAGGCTAAAAGCGGGTGCGGCATGATCAATTTGCAACATAAATATCTCCTGAAACCATGGGCGGATTCTAACGCATTTACGCATTCCTACAAGCGTCAAACGTTTACTTTTCAACAAGCGATTTACGTGCCATCAGCAGTTATAATTGCGGGATGAAAATCGAAATTTTAAATGGCCTAACGGCGCGGCAGTTTTTAAGCGAATATTGGCAAAAAAAACCGCTATTGATTCGCGGTGCATTTCCCAACTTCCGTGATTTTGTCAGCGCTGAAATGTTGCAGGACATGGCGCAGCAAGACGCAGTGCAAGCGCGACTTGTCACCGATCGTGAGGGGCTATGGGAAGTTCAGAGTGCGCCTTTAACATCGAGTGACTTTCGGCGCTTGAAGGGGGTGCATTGGTCTCTGTTGGTGCAAGGCATCGACCAATTGTTGCCAGCAGGGCGCGCATTGTTGTCGCAATTTAATTTTATCCCGCATGCGCGGCTCGATGATCTCATGGTGAGTTATGCACCGCAAGGTGGCGGCATCGGGCCGCATTTTGATTCGTACGATGTGTTTCTATTGCAAGGGCAGGGTCATAAGCGCTGGCAAATTAGCGCCCAAGCTGATACGGAGTTGATTCCCGATGCGCCGTTGCGGATCTTGCGCAATTTTGTACCAGAGCAGGAGTGGGTTCTTGGCCCAGGCGATATGCTGTATTTGCCGCCGCGTTTTGCGCATTACGGCATCGCACTCGATCCTTGTTTGACGTATTCCATTGGTTTTCGTGCGGCGACCCATCAAGAGTTAGTGACGCAGTTCTTGGTTCATCTGCAAGACCGCATCGACGTGCCGGGACTGTATGCCGATCCCGATTTGAAACGCCAAAAACATCCAGCGGAAATTTCATCGGATATGGTCGATAAGGTGGCCGCCGTGATTGAGCAGCTCAAATTCGGGCGCGATGATGTCGCACAGTTTTTGGGTATTTATCTGAGCGAACCGAAGCCGCATGTTTTTTTCGACGCGCCGGTGCGGCCGATGTCATTCAGCAAATTTCAAGCGAGTGCGGCCAAACGTGGTGTGCGCTTGGCATTGCAATCGCAAATGCTGTTCAGCGGGACGAATTTATTCTTGAATGGCGAGCCGGTGAGCGTGACTGGCGCGACGCGCAAGGCCTTGATCACCTTGGCGGATCTACGTGTCTTACGTGGCCCGTTGACCCTGCCTGCGGGTGCTTGGGACTTGCTCTATGACTGGTATCAAGCGGGTTATCTTGGTTTGGGCCGCAGTGCAAAATGATGGATGCAGCACCCTTTTCGCAGCATTTCGCGAGTCTATCGGCGTACCAACAAGCGCTGGATCAAGTGCTTGAAGCAGCGCGCCATAGCTTGCAGCTCTTTGAATACGACTTGCATGAAGGGGGTTGGAATAGCCCGCAGCGAGAAGCGTTATTGAAACAATTCATCCTTCGCAGCACCGACAATCGCTTGCACATTGCCTTACATAGCGTCGATTTTGTGCGTCGTCATTGCCCGCGCCTGCTGAACTTGCAACGCCAATACAGCTATGCGGTGTTGATTCATGAGACCAATCCAGAAGCGCGCAGTATCAACGATCCAATCTTGATCGCAGATGGGCAGCACTACGTGCATCGTTTTCACTATGAACAAGCGCGTGGGGAATTAGTGCTGCACGACCCGGATCAAACTCATCGTTTGGTATTGCGTTTCGACGAAATTTGGCATGCTTCCAGCGTTGCGGTGACCGCGACTACTTTGGGGCTTTAACACACGGACTTTCAACGCAAAGGACGCGAAGGTTCGCAAAGGAAACCGAACGCAATCCTTTTTTCCTTTGCGAACCTTCGCGTCCTTTGCGGTTCAATCAGTTTTTAAGGTTAATACATGGTCTTCGTAACGCAAGCTCTGGCCGATAGTGGCCCGGCATTCGATTCTGCCGCTTGGCTCGATGGCCTGCGCGATGCCTACGATGCGCCAGCGTTGGCGCTCATCTCCAAGGCCTTGGCGCTGGCAATGGTTGAGGCGCAATTTACCCAAGCCTTGGGCGTGGCGAATGTGTTGGTGGCTTTGCGCATGGATTATCAAACCGTGGCGGCCGCCTTGGCCGCCCATGTACCACAGCACAGTCCCGAGCAGCGTGCCGCGTTGGAAGCACAATTGGGTGCGGAGGTGGCGCGATTGATTGATGGCGTCAACCGCATGGCCTTACTGCATAACGTCGGCATCGACGTCACCTTGGACGAAGGCAAGAAAGAGCACGTCAATCAAGCTGAGACGCTACGCAAAATGCTGCTGGCGATGGCCGAGGATGTACGCGTCGTGCTGATTTTGCTGGCCGAACAAGTGCAATTGCTGCGCGCATTGGTCAAAGCCGATGACACGCCGGAGCGCAAACGCGCTGCCCAAGAAGCGCAGGAAATTTTTGCGCCGTTGGCGAATCGCCTCGGCATCTGGCAAATCAAGTGGGAGTTGGAAGATTTTTCACTGCGTATCCGCGAACCGGCGCTGTATAAAAAAATGGCCAAGCTGTTGGATCAGCGGCGCGTCGACCGCGAAGATTATCTGGGACAAGTCACTGCGCAATTGCGCGACGAGCTAGACCGGGCTGGAGTCCAGGGTGAAGTCACCGGACGCCCCAAACACATCTATAGTATCTGGCGCAAAATGCAGTTGAAGCATCTGGACTTTGACCAGGTCTACGATGTGCGTGCGGTGCGCGTATTGGTGCGCGACCTAAAAGATTGCTATAGCGTGCTGGGTATGGTGCATGGTCTGTGGCAACCGATTCCGGGCGAATTCGACGACTATATCTCCCACCCCAAGCCCAACGATTACCGTTCCCTGCATACTGCGGTGATCGGCCCCGAAGGCCGTGCCTTGGAAGTACAAATTCGCACGTTAGAGATGCACCAGCATGCGGAATTCGGCGTCGCCGCGCACTGGCGCTATAAAGAAGGAGCAAAAGCCGGTTCGGTTGGCCAAGGCTTCGACGAAAAAATCGCCTGGTTGCGGCAATTGTTGGCTTGGAAGGATGAGGTTGCCGAAGCGGGAGGCGATGGCCACGAGTGGGTGGAACAATTCAAGACCGAATTGTTTCAAGACCGGGTTTACGTCCTGACCCCGCAAGGCAAAGTGATTGACTTGCCGCAGGGTGCCACGCCGTTGGACTTCGCTTATGCCGTGCATACCGATCTCGGCCATCGCTGCCGTGGGGCTAAAATTGACGGCAGCATCGTACCGCTCACTTACAAACTTAAAAACGCCCAACGCATCGAAATCCTCACTACCAAACAAGGTGCGCCCAGCCGCGATTGGCTCACGCAGGGCTATTTAGCTACAAGTCGGGCACGTGCCAAAATCCGCCAATGGTTTAACCAACAGCATTTCGATACGGATTTAGCACAGGGGCGGGACATCCTGGAGCGCGAATTGCATCGCCTTGGGGTGACGAACCTTAACCAAGACAAGCTGTTGCAGAAATTTCACTTCCCGCGCTTGGAAGAATTTCTCGCCGCACTCGGGCGGGGCGAAATTACCGCGAACCAAACTTCTCAGGCAATTCAGGGCTTAGCCGATCTCAAACCGAAAGAAGTGCTGCCGGTGTCGGTGCCGAAACGTGTCGCCAAAGGTTCTGGTGGTAAAGCGCATGGTGCCGTGGTGGTGGAAGGCGTAGGCAGTCTGACGGTCGGTTACGGTAAGTGCTGCAAACCAGTGCCGCCCGACCCCATCGTTGGTTATGTCACTCGCGGGCGCGGCGTGGTGGTGCATCGCCAAGATTGTGGCAACGTCACGCGGCTCTCCGAGGGCCAACGCGCGCGTCTGCTGCAAACCAGTTGGAATAGTGTGGCAGGCGGAGTGCATGCAGTGGCGATCCTGGTGCGCGCCGAAGACCGCCAGGGTCTGCTACGTGATATTTCCGGCGTTCTCAGTACGGAAAAGCTTAACGTGATCGGCGTCAAATCGGAAAGCGACTCCGGCATGGCGGAGATGCGTTTCACTTTAGAAGTTAGAGACTTAGTGCAAATGAACCGCGTCTTGGCCGAGATTAAAAAGGTGGGTAGCGTGAAATCGGCGCGTCGCGTCGGTTGAGTTTAAAAGCGGTTAACCGCCAAGACGCCAAGAAAAGCTAAAAATATCTTCGCAGAGGACTTGTGAGCTAAGTCTTTCATTGGTAAGACTTTGTCTTTCTTGGCGCTCTTGGCGTCTTGGCGGTTATCAAGCTTTTCCCCGCATCTCTTCTATCCCCTGTGCTTGGCTACAAGTTTTCTCATGATCAAAGACTTAAGTTATTCCCGGATTTCTCCGATAAGCAATTTGACAGCGGCGATATGGCCTCGATTGAAATCATCGGTTCCGGCGCGTAAGGCTGTCAGTAATGTGTAAAGGAGATTTAAAATGCCAGCAATTATTAATACCAACGTTGCCTCGTTAAACGCACAACGTAACCTCGATACTTCCCAAAGCAGCTTGGCGACCGCCCTGCAACGCTTGTCCTCTGGTTTGCGCATTAACAGCGCCAAGGACGATGCAGCCGGCCTGTCGATTGTCGAGCGCTTCACGTCGCAGATTCGGGGTAATAGCCAAGCTGCACGTAACGCCAATGACGGCATCTCACTGGCGCAAACCGCCGAGGGCGATTTGGTGCAGATTGGTAACAACTTACAGCGTATTCGCGAACTAGCCGTACAGTCCGCCAACGCTACCAACAGCGCCTCTGACCGCGCCGCGTTGCAGTCTGAAGCTTCATTGCTGATTGCCGAGGTGGATCGTGTTGCATCCAACTCGTCTTTCAACGGCGTTAAATTGCTGGATGGCACGTTTACCGCGCAGCAGTTCCAAGTCGGTGCGAACGCAACGTCAAACGACCGTATTACGGTGTCGTCGATTGCCAGCGCACGTACCACCTCCTTGGGCGGTGTTGGTTCGTCCTCATCTGCAACCACCACTGGTACTGCTACCACAGGCGCATTGGTTGCCGGTGATTTGACCTTGAATGGTCAACAAGTCGGTGCTTCCACCGCAGGTGCGGGTTTCGGTCAAAACGCCTCGAGTGCTTTTGCCATCGCGAATGCGATTAATGCCGTATCGGCTACTTCTGGCGTAAACGCTACGGCAAATGCCACGGTCGTGACCGGAAGTGCATCAACCGTATTTACCGCGATTGCCGCGAATACCTTTAGTATTAATGGCGTCACCGTTGGCGCGGTAGCGGCCGGCGGCAATGCGCAAGGTCAAGGCGCCAATCTGGCGGCTTCGATTAATGCAATTAGCTCGCAAAGTGGTGTTACCGCTTCGGCTAACGCCACCACCGGTGCTGTCACGTTGACCGCTGCCGATGGCCGCGATATCGGCATTAATTCGGCATCTGCAACTTCATACGCTACCTTGCTGACCCAAACCGGTTTGGCGCTAGCGAATGTAGGTATTCAGGGTACGACTGACGCGCTGGGTGCATTTTCCACTCTGACTTCATCTACTACCACTGACAAAGTCTCTATTACTGTCGATGGGATTTCCTTGCAGGCTGCTACGACAGTTGGTGCTGGCGGCGTATTGGCAGCAACCATTGCCACGTCCGTGAATACCTTCTTAGGCGCTAACACGGGTTATAAGGCCATTTTGACCAGCACCGGTGCAGCTCTTGGGACTGGTGTTGCTGGCGCAGATGTCACAGCGGGTATTTCGTTTGTTAAAGCCGATGGTACGGCCGTCAATGTCATTACGACCTTCACCGACTCTGCGGGTACTGCCGATCCTGCAGGTACGCCTGGAGGCGGATTTGCCAATGTTACTAAAGGTACCTTCACAACGCCTGTCAACAACACCGTTGCTGCGGGTACAGGGCAAATCGCTAATCACGGCACGGTTACCCTGAGCAGCACCAGCGCAGCAGGTATCGTGATCGGTGGCGGAACCCCGTCCAAAGCAGGCTTGACCTTAGGCACCATTACCACGACCGTAACGGCAGGTTCATTATTGTCGGCAGTGGATATTTCCACGGTTTCGGGCGCGAACTCAGCGCTGGCTGCGATCGATGGCGCGTTGACCACGGTTAACTCCTCGCGTGCGAGTTTGGGTGCGGTGCAAAACCGGTTTGCTTCCACGGTTATTTCTTTGCAAACCACGGTCGAAAACTTGAGTGCGTCACGTAGCCGAATTCAAGATGCCGACTTTGCGCAAGAGACCGCAGCACTGTCCCGTTCGCAGATTCTGCAGCAAGCGGGTACGGCGATTTTGGCGCAAGCGAATGCAAGTGCCAACGGCGTGTTGTCGCTGTTACGTTAAACGTAGTCGCAATTAGCGTTTAGTAGGATAGTGAGTGGGTGGCGAGTTTCGTCACCCACTTCCTAGCATCAAGTTGTTTAACTTACTGAGGTCTTTTTAAAGCGCATTACGGAATTAGGCGGTAGCGATTGCGCGTTGCGTTTAGATGAAAGAGTGAGGTGAAATCATGGCAATTTTGTCAGTAGCAAATATCAATAACGGGCAAGTTTTTTCGCCCCCGAATAATGAGGTCGCGACGGCTAATCGTGCCGCTGCAGCCGTAAATACACAGCCAGCAGTTGCGCAAAAGGCGCCTGTGACCAAAGCCGAGCCCGCCGCATCGAATGCGGATGTGCAACAAGCGGCAGATAAGATCAACAAGGCGCTGCGTAATTTGGTCTCCAGCAACCTGGAGTTTTCCGTCGATCAGGATTCGGGTCAAACCATTGTCCGGGTCGTGGATATCGAGACCAAAGATGTCATTCGTCAGATTCCGAATGAGGAAACCGTGGCGATTGCAAAATCTTTGGATAAATTGCAAGGTTTGTTGATTCAGCAAAAAGCGTAGCGCTGTATTGCGTTGTTAGCTAGGAGGTAGCAATGGCCATTTCATCCCCAGGCATTGGCTCGAATATCAATGTTGATTCCATTGTGACGCAGTTGATCAGCCTCGAGCGCCAACCGATTACGCTGTTGGATCAGCGTGAGGCCGGGATTCAGGCCAAAATCACTGCCTTCGGTATTTTGCAAGGCGCTTTATCCAGTTTCCAAACAGCCGCGCGTGGCTTGAGCGATGTCAGTAAATTTCTAGCTTACAAAGCCAGTTCTAGCGATAGTGGTGTTGCCACGATCTCTGCCTCGTCGGTAGCGACGGCGGCCAATTACACACTCGATGTCACTACGCTCGCGCAAGCGCAAAAGTTGGTGGCGCCGGGCCAAGCCAGTGCCAATGCGCCGATCGGTAACGGCACATTGACGTTCGATTTCGGTACCATTAGCGGCGGTAGTTTCGATAGTGTCACGGGAAAATATACCGGTGCGGGATTTAACAGCAATGGCGCTGGCAGTAAAACCGTGACCATCAACGCCAGTAATAATTCGCTGCAAGGGATTCGCGATGCCATTAACAGCGCACAGATCGGTGTGACGGCATCCATCGTCAATGACGGTAACGCTAGCACGCCTTATCGTTTGGTATTGACGCAGAACAACACCGGAGAAGCCAATAGCCTCAAAATTTCGGTAAGCGGCGATGTCGCTTTATCCGATTTGCTGGCACAGAATCCGGCGGCTACGCAAAATCTTTCGCAATCGATCACGGCGCAAAATGCGGTATTTAAAGTCGATGGTGTTTCCGTTAGCAAGGGTACCAATACGATTTCAGATGTAATTTCAGGCGTGACGTTCACCCTGCAAAAAGCAGCTGCAAGCACATCGCTCGCAGTGACGCGCGATAAGCAAGGCGTGCAAGATTCCGTGCAAGCTTTTGTCAAAGCTTTTAACGATGTGAATAAGAATTTGAATGATTTGTCGGCTTATAATTCCACTGCCAAACAAGGTGCGATTTTGCAAGGCGATTCGGCGGTACGAAATATTCAAAACCAGATTCGCAGTACCTTGAATTCCACCATCTCCGGCTTGGGCGGAAATTTGACTGCACTGTCTCAGCTTGGCGTGTCGTTTTTGAAGGACGGTACGCTAACCCTGAATGCGAGCAAATTACAAAGCGCGGTCGATAACAATTTTTCCGATATTGCCGGTTTGTTCGCGGCAGTGGGTAAAAGCACTGATAGTTTGGTGGGCTTCTTGGGGAGTGGCGCGAACACGGTTCCGGGAAGTTATGATGTCGCGGTTTCGCAATTGGCAACGCAAGGCAAAAGTGTCGGCGCCACGGATGTGTCTGCCGGTGTGACAATTAATGCCGGGTTGAATGATACGCTGAATATCAGTGTCGATGGGCTGGCGACTACGATCACGTTAGATCCTGGTTCTTACTCTGCGGCGCAATTGGCGACACAGATTCAATCGAAAATTAATGGTGCCAGCGCGGTTGTAAACGCCAAAGCTTCGGTTGCGGTGGCTGTCAATGTCGGCAATACCTTGGATATCACTTCTAACCGCTATGGATCGGCCTCTCAAGTGAGTGTGACCGGCGGTAATGCCCAGGCAGCTATTTTTGGTACGGGCGTCAATACTGCTGGCGTGGATGTGGTCGGTACGATTGGCGGTGTGGCGGCTATCGGCTCCGGCCAAACGCTGACCGGGACGAATGATGCCAGCGGTTTGAGGTTGAACATCACCGGCGGCGCTTTAGGAAGTCGCGGTAGTGTTAGTTTTTCTCAAGGCTACGCGTATAAGTTGGATAAGTTGGTGGATAATTTTGTGGGGGTCAGCGGTGTGATTTCCGGCCGTACCAGCGGATTGGCCAAAAGCGTCACAGATATCGACAACCGCCGTGACACCTTAAACTTGCGCTTAGTTTCGTTGGAGCAGCGCTTGCGTTTGCAATTCAACGCATTAGATCTGTTGGTGAGTAAATTTACCGCAACGGGTTCGTTCTTGACTCAGCAATTGGATAATTTGCCTGGGTTTACTAAGAAATAATAAAGTCTGAAGATTGTCTCAAGCTTTGGCCATTTGGCTCGTTAATCTAAATAATTAGTTATACGCATCCTAGATCGCACAAAGGATTCCATCATGGGGACGACGATGAACGCAGAACATACTCAAGCAATGCAAGCTTATAAATCAGCGGATGTAGATACGCGCGTACTGGCTGCTAGTCCACATCAACTGGTGATGATGTTGTTCGATGGCGCGTTGGCCGCGCTAGCACAAGCCAAAGCGCACATGCTGCAGCGAAATTTTGCCGGGCAAGGCGCAGCGATTTCAAAGGCGATCACGATTATTGATGATGGCTTGAAAGCGAGTCTGGATGAAAAAACCGGCGGTAAGATCGCGCAGGATTTGAATGCACTTTATGAATACATGTCGTTGCGCTTGCTGTTAGCGAATTTGAAAAGCGATCCGGCGATTCTGGAAGAAGTCAGCACTTTACTCCAAGAGGTCAGCGGTGCTTGGCGTGAGATTGGGAAAGTGTCCGCCGGGAATTCCAGCGCCACTACATCGGGAATGGCATCTGGCCTACCTAAAGGCGCTTTTGATCCACAGCCGACAGCGCGACCGACGATGAGTTACGGCAAGGCTTGAGTGAATGGACCAAACGCAAATTTTAGCGATCTATCGTGCGGCCTGGACGCTCACGCAGCAGATGCTGGAAGTTGCGCAGGCTGAGGAATGGGATCAACTGACTGTGTTGGAACAAAGTCGAGCGGAAGTCATGGATCAACTGCAGCAGGAATCCTTAGCGGCTGTCGATCCGCAACAGGGGGCTGAATTTGCGGCGTTGATTCGCAATATCTTGGCGACTGATCGTCAAATTCAGGCGTTGACCCAAGTTTGGATGGGTGAAATCAACGGTGTGTTAAACAGTGTACAAGTGGAGAAAAAGCTACTTAAAGCTTACGACGCTTTTTAGACCTGTCGGTTAGGCCGCCTAGCCGATTTTTTTAGGAGTCGCGCCATGCATACGGCTTACTTTAGCGCGTGTTTACCCGCATACCGGGCTGCGACAGTTCCGATTGGAGATATTGGCCATATTCCACGTTTGCATCCAGATTTAGAGCGCAATTCTTACCCGCCGCTAATTCAGCGTTACCCTGCAAAAAAGAAGTCTCCCGATAAAGAGCAACGCAAACCGCAAGACCCCGAACACAAAGTCGACGATTACGCCTAGAATTATCGTATTCAGGAGGGTGAATCATGGACGCTGGTTTTGTGGTTAGCTGGAAAGCGCTGTTGGTCGCCGGCATTATTGTGCTGGCGGTGTATATCGCTGAAATACTATTACTGATGGGTTCCGGTAAGTCACTGGCGCCACGTTTTAGCCGACGCGCTGAAAACAAGGCATTAACCGAGATCAATGCGCGTTTGGCGGCGCTTGAAGCGCGTTTGGCACCCCCTACGGAAAGTGACGAATCTGCCGATACTATCGTTGAGATCGCATCTACACCGTATAGCCGAGCATTTAGCTTGGCTAAGCAAGGTGTTGATGTGACGCAAGTGGCGGCCAGCTGCGGCATTTCGCGGGCAGAAGCCGAACTAATTGTGGCAATGCAGAATAAACATCTGCATTAACGCCGACCGTAGCCATTGAGCAATGGGGTCTGGCGCTTGAGATGGTAGAACCCTATGGCGGTCAATGATGTTCTAAATCAACTGCAAGTTCTGATTCGAGGTTCTGCGCCGCAACTGATCGAAACCGCGGAGCTGCCGAGTAAGGAGCTTGCCCCTTTTCTGCCGGGCGAGCGCTATACCGCAAAAGTCGTTGAACAAATCGCCGACAACCGTTTTTTAGTTCAGATTCGCGATCAGAAGTTAGACCTCAACCTGCCTCGAAATACCCAAGCCGGGCAAAATATCGAATTGCGTTTTGTCGCAGACACGCCGCGTTTGACCTTCGTCCTGGCGCAAGCGTTACCGCAACCAGCAGGACAAGCCCAGGTGCCGGTGAATTTGAGCGATGGCGCACGCTATCTGAATGCGCTCTTGGATCGGGTGCAAACCTTGGCTACGCAGCAGGGCCAAACGGTTGTTCCAGGTAAAGGCCAAGCCCAACCGCAAACGCAAACGCAAACGCAAACGCAGGCAGCACTCAGTCTGTTGAATACCAAGCCGGTATTAGCGGGTGCGCCACCCGAAACGGCGCAATTTGCCGCGCTGCTGAAAGATGCGGTGGGTAAAAGTGGGCTATTTTACGAATCGCATCAAGCCCAATGGGTCTCTGGCGAGAAGCCGCTAGCGGACTTATTACGTGAACCGCAGGGTAAGCTATCTGAGCCGCGTGCTTTTACGAATGCTTCAATAAGCGCTGGGCCTTCTACTGCCCAGCCAGAAGCGGCGCAGCAGGGAAAAACCGGTAACGTGAATCAACTCGCTAGCCATAGCGCGACTTTACTGGAAGGTAAAAGTGCCGAACCGGTACATCCACAAACTGCACCATTGGTGCAGCAGCAATTGGATGTCTTGGATACGCGTCAACTGGTATGGCAAGGACAAGTTTGGCCGGGGCAAGATTTACGCTGGCAGATCGAAGAACGTGCCGCGCAAAGCGGTGAGGCTGAAATCGCTCGAGAATGGCAGACGCAGCTTGATTTGCAACTGCCGAATTTAGGCGCGGTGAATGCGTTACTAAAAATCTCGCCGCAAGGCGGTATCCAAATTGCACTGACCACCGCTTCCCCAGAAATTGCGCAGACGCTGAAATTTGCAAGTGCAGCGCTCAACCAAAGCTTTGACAGTGCCGGATTGCAATTGACGCGGTTGGAGGTATCCAGTGATGGATGATTCAACGCCGAATAAAAGCGCGATCGCGTTGCGCTATGAGGAGGGCACTTATGCGCCGAAAGTCGTGGCCAAGGGGCGCGGTGTTTTGGCGGAAGCGATTATTGCCCGTGCGCGCGAAGCTGGGGTGTATGTGCATGAGTCGCCGGCTTTGGTTTCCCTGTTGATGCAGGTGGATATGGATCAATATATTCCACCGGAACTGTATCGGGCAGTGGCGGAGCTGTTAGCTTGGTTGTATCAAATCGAGCATGGTGGGCTTGCGTCTAAGTCGCCTAAATTAAGCTTGCCGATCGTTGAGCCATAGCGATAGCGTATGGCAGATTAAGTCAAAGCCTGCATTAAATCCGTTTCGATTTTTAAAATAGTTTTTGTGTTGGCTAGACGATTATCGTCGGCGCAGATCAAGAAGGTATCTTCGGCGCGCTCACCCAATGTATTGATCTTGGCTGTGTGTAAGTGAATCTCGTGCTTGAGTAGGGTTTGGGCGATGCGCGATAGCAAACCCGGTTGATCGCCTGCGGTGACGTTGAGCACGTAATACTGGCCTTTTTCATCCGGTGCAATGGTGACGCGCGGTGTGATCGGGAAGTGTTTTAAATGCCGGGAGATGCGGCCTTGCATCGGCGGCAGCGGCGGTTTTTCTTCGCTTAATTGCTGCGTCAGTTCAAACTCGATGTAAGACAATAAATCGCGGAAGTGCTGTGCAGTATTTCCGGTATCGAGTACTACGAAGGTATCCAATGCGTAGAGATTCGGCGCAGTATAAATTTTAGATTCGACGATGGTGTAATTGACGCGCTCAAAGAAGCCGCAAATCTGTGCGAACAAATCGTCGCGATCCTGCGTGTAAATCAATACTTGGATGCCTTCGCCATTCGGGGCGATGCGGGCGCGGACGAAAGGGCGTTCCGTTTCTAGAACGTTGTAAAGATGGCGTGTATGCCAGGCGATCTCTTGTACTTTATGCCGCAAAAAATAAGCGTCATCCATGGCGTGCCAAAATAAAGTATGCGCGTCTTCAGTGACTGTTTCATGCCGTAATAGGCTGAGTGCTTCGGCCTTTCGAAATTCCATTTGTTGGTCGATGGGAACAGCGCCATCGGTCAGGAGTCGGCGCGTGGCGTTGAATAAATCTTCCAGTAATTTTCCCTTCCAGGCATTCCAAACGTTAGGGCTGGTGCCACGGATGTCGGCGACGGTGAGTAAATATAGTGCGGTGAGTTGGCGCATGTTGCCAACCCTTTCAGCAAAAGCGGTGATGATCGCAGGATCAGATAAATCTTGTTTTTGTGCCGTGGCAGACATCATTAAATGTTGTGAAACCAACCATGCCACCAATTCGCTATCCTCGATGCTCAAGCCATGCGCGCGGCAGAATTTGCGCGCATCCGCCATGCCTAAAGTCGAATGGTCGCCGCCACGGCCTTTAGCAATATCGTGGAACAAGCCGGCGAGGTAGAGTACTTCCGGGCGTTCGAAATTATGGATGAGTCGGCTGCACAGTGGGTATTCATGCGCGAATGCGCTGACGGTAAAACGGCGCAAATTTCGCACGACAAAGAGGATGTGCTCGTCCACGGTGTAGACATGAAACAGATCGTGCTGCATTTGCCCGACGATGCGGCCAAAGGCAGGGATGTAGCGTCCGAGTACGCCGTATTGGTTCATGTGCCGTAGGGTGTGGGTCAGACCGCGGGGTGCGCGCACAATGGTCATGAATTGTGCGCGGTTTTGTGGATCGCGCCGAAATTTCGCATTGATCAGCGGTGTTGCAGCCACAAGTAGGCGTAAGGTGTTGGCGCTGATATCTTGCACGGATGCGTGTTGATGCAGCAAGACGAAGGCTTCAAAAATGGCGCCAGGAACGCGTTCGAAAATATCCGGCGTGCGCACTTCGAGTTGGCCTTGCTGTACACAAAAATGCTCGTTGATGATTTGGCTCTTTCCAACTTGCGGATTGCTACGGGTTTTAATGTCGAGTAGCAAAATCTTGTTCATCAGGCCGATATGTTTTGCGGCGCGGTAGTAGCGCTGCATGAGAATTTCCGCCCCGGTTCGCACGCCGCGCGCTTCAAGTTTTAGCGCTTGCGATAGTGCTGTTTGGTAATCAAATAGGAGGCGATCTTCGCGTCGACGCGCGAGGAAATGCAGGCGGATGCGCAAGTCTTGCAGCACACGCTCTGCACGACGAATTGCACGCATCTCGGGTTGTGTCAATAATCCTGAATGCTGCAGGGCAGCCCAAGTTTCGCCCAAGCCTATGCCGCGACTGATCCATAAGATATTTTGTAAATCACGTAGTCCGCCTGGGCTTTCTTTGATGTTGGGTTCCAAATTGTAGGTGGCATCGTGGAAGCGGGTGTGTCGCTGCTGTTGTTCGAGTAACTTGCCTTCGAGAAAGGCGCGGCCATTGCTGGCTTTTGTGCGGGCCTGTAGGAACGTCTGAAACAATTCGCTGTTGCCTACGATGAAACGCGTTTCGAGTAAATTGGTTTCAACCGTAATATCTTTGCAGCCTTCGCTGACGCATTGTTCAACAGTGCGTACGCTGTGGCCGACTTCCAGGCCGATATCCCAAAGGTAGGTGATGAACCGTTCTAACGTCGAGGCGAGTTGCGCGTCTGGTTCGCGTTCGAGTAGTACCAGCAGATCAATATCGGAATAGGGGAATAACTCGCGGCGGCCGTAGCCGCCACCGGCGAGTAGCGCCACACTTTCAGGTAATCCGACTTCTTGTGCTGCACCGGTCAATACTTCATCGATCAGGCGCGATAGCGATTTAAGCAGAACGGCGGGGTCGGGGCGTGCTAGATATTGCGTACGTAAATGTTCGCGGTGCTCAGATAAAGCTTTGCGCCAACGCCCGGGTTCGAGCCTATCAGGCATGCGCGAGTCGAATGCCCGGTTTGGCCGGCATGCCGGGGGAAACCGTGAGCACTTCGTAGCCGGTTTCGGTGACCAGCACGGTATGTTCCCATTGCGCGGATAAGCTATGATCTTTGGTGACGATGGTCCAGCCATCGGCGAGTTGACGGATGTCGCGTTTACCGGCATTGATCATCGGTTCTACCGTGAAGATCATGCC